>CAZVDA010000001.1:0-41188 GCA_964625365.1 uncultured Thiopseudomonas sp.
CGGTGTGAAACGTCAACAACACCACCAGCGCGTTTTTGAATAGGTTGTCGTTGAAAGCGCCTAGGAACTGGGTAATGAACAGAGGGGCGAAACGGGTTTTTTTCAGCAGCCGGAACTGTTCGCTCATGAGGTAGGTCCTTAAAAATGGGGCCCGAGCAAGATACAGTCCGGCATGGCAGCTGGCAACCATCAGTGAAGGCCGTTTGGTTGGGGGACAATCACTGGCTGAGGGCGCTGGTCTGAGAGGCGCTTACTCGGTTAGTCGGCCGTGGCGGAGCCCATCGGCTCGTTACTTGGAGCCTCTGCGCCAGTGGTATTGGATAACAGACTGCTGGTTGCGGCTTGAATGTATGCACTCAGCTGCGTGCTCATGCGAGCGCCTACTGCAGCATCGAGTAGCAGGGCAGCTTGTGGCTGCGTGCCGAGCTGGTAGGTAAACAGGCGTTGCGGCATGCCTTTGGGCTGTACCAGTAGCTGCTCACCTTGCAACATGGCGACAGTCTGGTCGCTGCCGGACGGTTTGATGATTGCAAAGCCCGGATCCGTCTCAGGCAGACTGAGAAGGTCGCGGCCCCAGCATTGGTGGCGTGTTTGTCCGTTCAGACGACCCATGATGGTGGGCACCACATCAACCTGGCTGCCAACCGTGTTTCGAACTGCACCAAAGGTTTCCTGGACGCCCGGTGCGATCAGCAGCAGTGGGACATGGAAGCGGTACAGATCCATGTCGGTCAGTTGTTCATGTGCGCCAAAGCCGTGGTCGCCAACCAGTACAAACAGGGTGTCCTTATAATAGGGTGCCTGTTTGGCTTTTTCGAAGAACTGGCCCAAAGCCCAGTCAGCGTAACGCATAGCGGTCAGGTGCTCATTCAGCGAGCCGTAACCAGTGACTGGCTCAACAGGCAGGCTACTTGGCAGGGCGTAGGGCGTGTGGTTGGACAGGGTTTGCAGTAGGGCATAAAAAGGTTTGTCAGGGGCTTGCCTGAGCAACTCTTCGGCGGCGCGGTCAAACATGTCTTGGTCTGATACGCCCCAGGTCGGATCGGATACCACTGGGTTTTTGTAGTCGTTCCGACCAATAAAGCGGGTCATGCCCTGATTGCTGAAAAAGCCGCGTTGGTTGTCCCAGGCGAAATCACCGTTATAAACGTACAGGTCATCGTAATTACGTGCGCTGAGTAACTGGGGCAGGCCGGAAAAGTGGTTGCCGCCTTCTGGCGTCTGCATCAAGTATTCAAAACCCGGCAGGTTGGGAAAGCAAGCCATGGTTGCGAACATGCCTTGGTGGGTGTGGGTGCCGTTGGCAAAAAAGCGCTCAAATAGCAGACCTTCTTTACTTAGCCGGTCAAAGTAGGGGGTGACTTCGGCGTTGCTGCCCAGGGCACCCACAAAATGCCCGGCAAAACTTTCCATCAAAATTACCACGACGTTGCGCACCGGCAGTTGGCCGTTTTGTGGCGGAGTAAAATCACGCCGGACAGCAGCGGTATCAGTATCAGCCGGCTGGTCGTGTGCTGTGTGCAGCAGGCTACGGGTCACTGTGACGGCCTGTTGGTCCGGCATGTCAGCTTTCCAGATGTTGTCACTGTGTCCGGAGTAACGACTCTTGGCAGCTGTGTACAGGGTCAGTGTCCCGTTAAGGCCAAGATGGTTGGCGAATACCGAGTCAGTAGTGAAGGCATCTCCCCAGCGCAGTGGCGGGCCTTGGCGCAGGGTACCGCGGGCGGCCAGTACGGCCAGCAACACGCAGAGCACGAATACCAGTCCGTGGCTGAGTAAAACACCGGCAGGCTGGGTCTTGCCGGCTTTATGTGAGGCATTTTGGGTGTGCCGGTCAATGGTGCGCAGAATAAACCAGAACAAAGCGGTCAGGGCGCTCCAGGCCAGCAGCAATTTTATGACGGGGAAACCGTGCCAAAGCATGCTCAGAACTGTTTTAGGGTCTTCGTTCAGGTATTGAAACACCAGCACGTTGAGACGTTGGTGAAATTCCTGATAGAAATTCAGTTCGATCATGCCCAGTAAAATCACCAATGCTGCACAGGCTGTCAGCCACAAGCGCTGCCAGAAACGGTGACTGATGACGGGACGGTAGAGCAGGCCAAGCAATAGTGGTACGCAAATATAAACAGTCAGGCGCAGGTCAAAGCGTATTCCGTTGAAAAACGCCTCAAACAGGGTGGGCCAGCTGGTGTTGCCTATCAGCTCGTGGTTGAACAGCAGCAGTGCCAACCGCAAGAACGACATCAGCACCAGCAGCAGTGTGGCGCTAGCGAACATGAAGGACAGGTGTTGGCGCAAACCGATGTGCGAAGAGGTTGCAGATCGGGGGGTGACAGCAGGCAAGGGGTGAGGCATGGATGGTTGGCCTTATTACAGAACAGCAGGAAAAATTGGACTACAAAAGAATGTGTGTCCAGGTCAGCACGATCAGTGCCAAAGTAATCAGCTGTGCGGCGCTGCCCATGTCCTTGGCCCGCTTGGACAGCGGGTGTAGGTCGAGGGAGATACGATCCACAGTGGCTTCAATGGCAGAGTTGAGCAGCTCGACGACCAGTGCCAGCATTGGCATCAGTATCAACAGCAGGCGCTCGACAGAGGTTACTTCTAACAGACAGGCCAACGGCAATAAAATTGCATTCAACAGAACTAATTGACGAAAAGCAGCCTCTCCTTGCCAAGCAGCCTGTAGTCCGGCCAGCGAATAACCGGCAGCATTAAAGATGCGTGTCAGCCCGTGTTGCCCTTTGAGTGCGCGGGCATCTTTTAATTGTGCATTCATGCAGTAGCGACTCCATTGTTCAGTACGGTTTGGTTCAGTGCCGTTTGATAGGCACTGTAGAAATAATCCAGATCCGCCATGGGAATGTTGCCGCGGTGACGCTCGAGCTGGCGCAAGTCGCGTCTGGATGCGTCACGGATACGCCAGCGACGACGGCTCTTTTCCAGGTCGAGCAGGGCAATGTCAGCTTGCTGGGTTCCGCTCACATCAGGCCGTAGCCGAACGAAGATGTGTTTGGGATAGCAGCAGCCGTGCTGCCAGCGGGCACGGTGCAGGCGGGCCAGTGTCAGGGCCAGCTGGTGCAATACGGGCTGGCTGGCCATATGCCGGTCGACAGCGTTATACCACTGCTCCAGGCTGACGAAACCATGCAGGGCTTCGGTTACCAGCAACGCTTGCCACTGGTCTTTTCGTTTGCGTGCGCAGCCGTAAATCATTCGCGGGGTGGCAATGCCGAGAGCAAAAAGCGCCTGATAAGCCTGTATTTCGCGTAACACGGTCGGTTTGCCCAGAGGGTGGCGCAGCGTGCGGTATAGGTGGCCATGCTGGCGCTTGCAGTACAGCAGCATGCCTTCCTGTTGCAGCAGCTGCACGCCGCTTTCGCCGCCACGGCGCTGGTTGGGAGGCTCGACCCACTGGCCTTGGCTATGCCACCAGTGCTCAAATTCGCTGGCTGGGCAGGACGATGCAAGAGTGAAGATGCTCATTGCTTAGCTCTCCTTGCGCAACACGTAGGTGCGCCACATGGCGTAACCGGGCAGAAAGTCCAGATGGCCGATAATCTGAAAGCCGCACTGCTTGAATTCCGCTTCAATGACTGAGCGCTTGACGATAAAGCGGTTCTGGTTGCTGTCGGCCCGACCCGCGGCAACGCGGCGGGCTTCGAGTCGGCGACGTTTCCAAGCTTTGTAGTTGCCGTCGACCCACAGGGACAAAATGACGGTATCGCTGCTGACACGGTGGAATTCGCGCAGGATCGCCAGGCGGTGCTCGGCGGACTCAATATGGTGCAGCAGGCGAATGCAGAAAATACATTCAACGGCATTGTTGTTCAGGTCGATGGCGAAGGCTGACGTCTGGAAAGTTTTTACCCGTGCCACCACTTCAGCAGGCTGGGACTGGCGTGCCGTATTCAGCATGTCGGCCGAGTTGTCGGCGGCGAGGATGACCCGGTTTGGTGCCTCACACAGCGTGGGCCAGAAACGGCCAGCACCGCTGGGCAGGTCAAGTAGCAGGCTGGGATCACCGGCCAGGCGCAGGGCGTGTCGTGCAATCTGCAAGTCACGCCAGTGTGAGAGGCGACGGGCAAAGCCGTCCTGATGCTTGTGGAAATACTGGAGTGAATGCTCCGCATCGTATTTGCGGGAGAATTCGAGTTCAACGGGTTTGTGTCGGATCATGGCGGGCGTCCTAGTAAATAAGGAAGGTACGCCGCCACAGTAGTTGAGCCGGTATCAAGAGCCCGTCAAGAAGATGTGAAAAACTTGTTAAGCGGTATTGCGCAAGGATACTTTGAAACAGCTGCCACCACTGGCACGTTCCTGCACCTCGATATTCCAGCCCTGCCGGGCACAAATACGTTTGACCAGTGACAAGCCCAGCCCAAGCCCTTCGCCACGAGCCTGCGAACCGCGTACAAACGGTTCGAAAATGCTTTCGTATTGTTCGACAGGAATGCCGCTGCCGCTGTCTTCTACACGAAAACCACCCGTTTCCAGCACCAGCTGCACAGAACCCTGCTCGGTGTAATGTAGGGCATTGCGCAACAGGTTGACCATCACGGTGCGCAACAGAGTCGGGTTGTACAGACCGTCATTCTGACCTTCGCTGGTCAGGGTAAAGGACAGGCCCTTCTCATCAAACAGAGGGGCCCAGCGGCCGACTTGTTCGTTAGCGATCTGTATCAGTGAGGTGTTGTTGGCCTGAATGTCGTCCCGGGTTTTATCCCGTGCCAGTTGCAGGAACGTTTGTACCAGCTCACGCATTTCCTCACTGGCGCGACTGATGCGTTGCAGCTGCTCGGTGGTGCGCGGATCCAGATTTGCTTCGGCCAGCAATTCGCACGACGTGGTAATCACCATCAGGGGAGTGCGCAGTTCGTGACTGACATCACTGGTAAACAGGCGCTCACGCTCCAGTGACTGACGCACCTGGCCGAGTGTGCTGTCAAAGGCCGCTGCCAGCTGGCCAATCTCGTCATTGGGATATTCCGGGGCCAGCGGTGGTGCCAGCGGATGCAGCTGGTCACGGTGGCGGACCTGTTGCGCCAGCCGGCTGACCGGAGCCATCACCCGGCGTGACATGACCAGTCCGAGTGCCCAGGCCCCGACCACAGTCAGCAGGAAACCGGCCAGCACGGTATCGAACAAAGCTTGTTCGTGAGCTTCAAACTCGTGCTGTTCTTGTACCAGCACATAAGTATGGCCGTTAAGCTCACGGGTGAAAACGTAAAAGGCTTCTTCGCCTTCTTCAACTTCGACAAAGCCTTCTTCCAGTCCGGAAAAGCGCTCCGGGATTGGAAACTCGGGCAGGTTGGATGCAAAAAAATGGGTGGAAGCATCCAGACGGGGCGGCAGACCTTGTTCCAGGTCGGTATACAGCACTTGATTCAGTTCACGGTCCATCTCGTCCGAAACCAGGCGCTCTTCAATAAAGTGCACGATCACTACAATGCTGATGGAGAACAGGCCGCTGACTAGTGTGGTCATCAACACAAAGGCAATCAGGATGCGCCGGGCAAAGGGTTGTTTAGAGGTCATGGGTTTCTTCCGCCAGACGGTAGCCGATGCCGTGCATGGTATGCAGCAAAGGGTTGGCAAAGGGTTTGTCGAGTACCTGGCGCAACTGGTGAATGTGGCTGCGCAGGCTGTCGCTATCGGGGCAGTCATCGCCCCATAGGGCCTCTTCCAGCGCTTCGCGGCGGATCACCGCCGGGCTTTTTTGCATCAGTATTTCCAGAAGTTTGAGGCCGATCGGATTGAGTTTGAGTGGCTGGCCAGCACGGGTGACATGCAGCGTATCTAGGTCATACCTCAGGTCTGCCACTGCCAGGCAGCGCTTGCGACTGCCATGGGTGCGGCGCAGGATGGCCTCGATGCGAGCCACCAGCTCGGACAGGGCGAACGGCTTGACCAAGTAATCATCAGCGCCAGCTTGCAGCCCCGTGAGGCGGTCTTCCAGGGCGTCGCGTGCGGTCAGCATCAGAATCGGCACCTCGTTGTTGCCGTCCTCCCGCAGGCGTTTGCACAGCTGCACGCCGTCCATGCCAGGCAGCATCACGTCCAGCACAATCAGGTCGTAATGCCCGGTGGTCGCCAGGTGCAGGCCGCTCAAGCCATCCTGGGCACAGTCAACGCCAAACCCCTTGAGCTGCAAGTAATCCAGCACGTTGGCCAGAATGTCGTGGTTGTCTTCAATCACCAAAATTCGCATGGGCTGCCTCTGGGGCCGAATTTGACGTTTTTTTCACATCGTCTTGACGGGACGCTGACACAGTGACCGGCAGACTGCACGCTTGTTCAGTTTGTCTGGAGCGCATCATGTCGCTATTTCATTCTCCCCAATTTCGCTTTCTGTCGGTGATCGTACTGTCGTGGTTGGCGATATTCTTTCTGACTCGCAGCGTACTGTTACTGACGTATCTGAGCGAGGCAGATGCGGGCCTAATCGCCGTTGCTGGCCTGTATCTGACAGGGCTGGCGTATGATATCAGTTTTCTGCTCTATGCCATCCTGCCGCTGACGCTCTATGTGCTGCTGTGCCCGCGCACATTCTGGGCGCAACCTTGGCACCAAAAATGGCTGGCGGCGGTGTTGACTGCCAGCCTGTTTGTGATGCTGTTCACAGCGGTAGCTGAATGGCTATTCTGGGACGAATTTGGCGCCCGTTTCAACTTCATCGCGATTGATTACCTGATTTACTCCAGCGAGGTGATCAACAATATTCTGGAGTCATATCCGGTGTATCCGGTGCTGGCCGTGCTGGTGATGCTGGCCGCTGGCATGGCCCTCATGTTGCATAAATATTTACTGCTCAAACCGGTTGCTGCGCCGCTGACTGTACGCCAGTCGTTGTTTGGCCTGGGAGTGTTGTTTGTGTTGGCTGTCGCGTCCGGCTGTTGGGTAAACCAGGACACCTTACGTGCGCCGGGGGGCAATACCTATCAGCGCGAACTGGCCGGTAACGGACCTTTTCAATTCTTTGCCGCTTTTCGCAACAATGAGCTGGATTACCGGCAGTTTTACTCGCTGTTGCCCGATAGCGAAGTCGCCAGCTTGCTGCGGGCAGAAGTGGCCGAGCCGAATGCGCGTTTTCTCGACCAGGAGCCGATGGATATTCGGCGGGCGATCAGTAATCCGGGCGTGACCAAAAAACTCAACGTGATTTTGGTGACCATTGAAAGCCTGAGTGCCAAATACCTCGGCAGTTTTGGTGACGAGCGGGGGTTGACGCCGAATCTGGACGAGCTGCGCAAACACAGTCTTGCCTTTACACGCTTTTACGCAACCGGCACCCGCACGGACCGTGGGCTGGAAGCGATTACCCTGTCGATTCCGCCAACGCCGGGCCGCTCCATTGTCAAACGGCTGGGGCGTGAAAGCGGGTATGCCAGTCTAGGCCAGCAATTGAACGCGCAAGGCTATGACAGTGTGTTTTTGTATGGCGGGCGTGGCTATTTTGACAATATGAACGCGTTTTTTGGCGGCAACGGCTACCGGATTGTTGACCAGAGCAGCGTGGCCGAGAGTGAGATTTCGTTCAAGAATGCCTGGGGCATGTCGGACGAAGACCTGTACCGCCAGGCACTCAAGGTGGCGGATGCCGATTATGCGGCCGGCAAACCGTTCTTTTTGCAGCTGATGACCACCTCCAACCACCGACCTTATACCTATCCCGACGGGCGTATTGATCTGCCGTCCGGAGACGGCCGTGCCGGCGCGGTGAAATACACCGATTACGCGATTGGCCAGCTGCTGAAGCAGATGAAGGAAAAACCCTGGTTCAAGGACACACTGCTGGTGTTGGTAGCTGACCATACGGCAGGTAGCGCCGGCAAAGAGGATTTGCCCGTGGCCAATTACCATATCCCGCTGTTTATGTATGCGCCAGAGCATATCCAGCCGGGCGAGTTCACCGAAGTGGCCAGTCAGATCGACCTGGCGCCCACTTTGCTGGGCCTGCTTAACATGGATTATGTCTCGACGTTTTTTGGCCGTAACCTGCTGCGTGAGGACCGTGCGCCAGGGCGTGCGCTGGTTGGGAATTATCAGCATCTGGGCTTGTTCGATGGAGCGGACTTGGCCATTCTGAGCCCACGCCAGGGCATGCGGCGGCACGATGATGCCTTGGGCCTGAACCGTGAAGTCTTCAGTGATACCGATGATACCTTGCTGCGCCGCACGATGGCCTATTACCAGGGTGCCAGCCATGCCTTTCGCACCGGTAGCCTGAGTTGGCAAGTGGACCCGGCGTCAGCGGAAGAGCAGACCGACATGGCGGCTGCCAGGCAAGGCGCAGACGCTACGCGGCCGGCTGGCTGGGCGATGCCGCTGGCCGCACAGTGGAATTTGTTTCGCATGCAGCCTGACCTGTACCGCAGCGCTCTACCAGACAGGGATGCGCTACCGTTACTGCGCCAGCTGGGCGTGAAGACTGTGGTGAATTTTTATCAACGCAGCGATGCCGAATGGCTGCAGGAGCCCGGCGTGCAGCAAGTGCACGTGCCGTTTCACGTCGACCGGGTTACGGACAGCGAAGTGATTGCCGCTCTGCGCAGCATTCATGAAGCGCAGCAGCAAGGGCCGGTGCTGATGCACTGCAAGCACGGGCAGCACCGGACGGGCTTGATTGCGGCCCTGTATCGTGTGGTGTATCAGGGCTGGAGCAAGCAGCAGGCGCTGGCGGAAATGTACGGTGCCGGTTTTGGCGGCGGGCGCAGGTTGGGCGATGCCGAAGAATATTTGCGCAAAGTTGATATAACGCAGCTCCGGCGGGCACTGGACTCCGGTGCCTGCAGCACTAGCGCCTGGGCGTGGTGCGCCGTCAGGGAGCGACTGTTTCCGTGGTTGTCACTCTACAGGCGGCTGGGGTGACTTGCTGTTGCGGTAGCTGTAGTGTCACAACGCCGGTGGCGGGCGGTTGCCCGGTATGTTTTCCATTACCTGCTGCAGGCGCGGATGAAAATAGCGGTGGAGCCTGGCCGCCTTGCAGCTTATCATTAGCCCTTTTTGCACAAGCAGGGCTTTATAGATGTTGGTACTGGGGCTGGAAACATCCTGTGATGAAACCGGCGTGGCGCTGTATGACAGTGAACAGGGGTTGCTGGCCGACGCGCTGTTCAGCCAGATCGACTTGCACCGGATTTACGGTGGCGTGGTGCCGGAGCTGGCCTCGCGGGATCACGTCAAGCGCATGCTGCCGCTGATCCGCCAGGTACTGGATGAAGCGGGCCGTACCCTGCAGGATGTAGGCGGCATTGCCTACACTGCCGGTCCCGGGCTGGTCGGTGCGCTGCTGGTCGGCGCATCCTGTGCCCAGGCGCTGGCCTTTGCGCTGGGCATTCCTGCGGTGGGCGTGCACCACATGGAAGGGCATTTGCTCGCGCCCATGCTGGAAGAGCAGCCCCCGCAATTTCCCTTTGTCGCGCTACTTGTCTCCGGCGGCCACACCCAGCTGGTGCGGGTAGACGGCATCGGCCGTTACCGCTTGCTGGGTGAGTCGATTGACGACGCCGCCGGCGAAGCCTTCGACAAGACCGCCAAGCTGCTCGGGCTGTGTTACCCCGGCGGGCCGGAAATTGCCCGTCTGGCGCTGCAGGGCACAGCGGGGCGCTTTAAGCTGCCACGTCCGATGACCGACCGCCCCGGGCTTGAGTTCAGCTTTAGCGGCTTGAAAACCTCGGTGCTTAACCAGTGGAACAAGTGTCGTGAAGCCGGTGACGATAACGAACAAAGCAAGGCCGATCTGGCGCTGGCGTTTGAGCAGGCAGTGGTAGATACCCTGACCATCAAGTGCCGCAGGGCGCTGGAGCAGGAAGGTTTGCAGCGGCTGGTGATTGCTGGCGGGGTGAGTGCCAATACCGCGTTGCGTGAGTCACTGGAACAGATGCTTGGGGAATTAAACGGCGAGGTATTTTATGCCCGCCCGCGTTTTTGTACCGACAACGGCGCGATGATTGCCTATGCCGGTTGTCAGCGTTTGCTGGCGGGGCAGAAAGAAGAACTGGCTATCAGTGCGCGGGCGCGTTGGCCGATGGTGGAGCTGGAGCCGGTCTGATCAGAATTTGTATTCGGTACCGTGTAGCAGTTGCTTCAAATTTTGCCGGTGCCGCCAGAACAACAGCAGTGTCAGCAGGCTGATGGGCAGCAGTCCTTGGGGTTGTTGCCAGGCCAGTAAGGGCAGGGTGACGGGCAGGGCGCTTAGCGAGGCCAGCGAGCTGGTGCGGGTGAGGAAAAACGCCAGCAGCCACACCGACAGGGCCAGCAGGGCGGCCGGCGGATACAACCCCAGCAGCATGCCGGCGGCGGTGGCCACGCCCTTGCCGCCGCGAAAGCGGTGATACAGCGGGTACAGGTGGCCGAGTACGGCAAACAGGCCCACCCAGGCCTGGGCGTAGGGTGGCAGGCCCAGCCAGCCGGCGCAGAGTACCGGCAGCAGGCCCTTGCCCAGATCGCCCAGCAGGGTAAGCAGCGCCAGACGCTTGCCGTGCAGGCGCAGCATATTGGTGGCGCCGGGATTGCCGGAGCCTTGCAGGCGCGGGTCGGCGTTGCCATGACGCTTGCTGAGCACAATGGCGAACGAGACCGAGCCAAGCAGGTATGCACACAGGCAAAGCGCAATAAACATAGGCAGGCCCAAAGGGGTCGGGGCGTGGACAGAAGCCCGGCGTAGCGGACACTGGCGTAAACCGGATTTTAGCGGGAGAGGATACAGGTGGACAAAGTTTTTATCGAGCAGCTGGCCGTGGATACCGTGATCGGTGTGTATGACTGGGAGCGCACCATTACCCAGCGGTTGCTGCTTGATCTGTGTATGGCCTGGGACATTCGCCAGGCGGCGGCCGGTGACGACCTGCAATACACCCTGGATTACGCGGCAGTCAGCGAGCATGTACTGGCCTTTGCCGCCCGTCACCAGTTCCAGCTGGTGGAAACCTTTGCCGAGCGGCTGGCTGCCGGGCTGATGCAGGACTTCGGCATTCGCTGGTTGCGTCTCAAGCTGACCAAACCGGGCGCGGTGCCACAGGCCGGCGGTGTGGGCGTGGAGATAGAGCGCGGATGCCTCTGACCGACGTTTATCTGGGGCTGGGCAGCAACACGGACCGCGAGCGTAATATGCTGGCGGCGCTGGATGCGCTGGCGGAGCTGTTCGGCCCGCTGGACTGTTCGCCTCTCTTCGAGAGCGAGCCGGTGGGCATCCGCAGCGGCTGCTTTTTTAATATGGTGGTGCGGGTGTGTACCGCCATGCCGCTTGCCTCCCTGGTTGGCCAGCTGAAAGCCATTGAGGCACGGCAGGGACGGCTGACGGCTGCACCGCGACAACTGCCGCTGGATATTGATGTGCTGCTGTATGGCGACTGTGCCGGTGTCTACGACGGATTGACCCTGCCGCGCCCGCGCATGCTGGAGAGTGCTCATGTATTATGGCCGCTGGCGCTGCTGGCTCCCGGACATTTATGTCCGGGTGCAACGGCGACCTGCGCGCAGTTGTGGCAGCAATTTCAGCCGGAGCACCGGCTATGGCCGGTGGCCTTAACCTGGCAGGGGCGGCAATTAACGCCTGCCGCCCTGTTACAGCAGGCACCGGCAGTGGATCAAGTGGTACGGGAGAGAAGCTGATGTTGTTGCGTGGCCTGACGGTCCTGATTTTTTTCCAGTTGCTGGGCACTGGCCTGAATGCTTTGCTGCTGCCCAAATTGCCGGGTCCCATTCTTGGGCTGGTACTGTTGTTTACCTACCTGATGCTGACCCGTCAGGTGAGCGAGCCGGTCGAGCAGGCCGCCGGCGGGCTGCTGCGCTATCTGCCGGTGCTGCTGCTGCCGCCTGCGGTGGGCGTAATGGTGCACTTTGCCGATATTCGCGCCGATTTCTGGGCGATTACCGGCTCACTGGTGCTGTCGTTGCTGGTATCGCTGGTGTGTGTCGGCGGCCTGATGCAGTTGCTGATCAAGCGCCAGACCGGTAAAAAACAGCAGGGAGAAACGCCATGAGCCTGCACTGGCACGCGGCACTGAATGCCGTTATCAGTCACCCCCTGTTTGCCGTCGGCATTACCCTGGCGGCCTTTCAGTTGTCCCAGTTGCTGTATGAGAAAACCCGCCTGTTGCTGCTGCAGCCGCTGTTGATTGCCACCCTGATGCTGGTGGCTACCCTGCTGGTGCTGGGCATCGACTATCAGGATTACCGGCAGGGCAGCTCCATTCTGACCTTCCTGCTGGGCCCGGCCACCGTGGCGCTGGCGGTGCCTTTGTACCAGAACGTGCGTCGCGTGCGCGCTGTGCTGGTGCCGGTGCTGATCACCCTGCTGGTTGGCGGCACGCTGGCCACCGTGCTGGGCATTGGTCTGGCCTGGCTGTTCGGGGCCGAGCACATGATCATGATGGCGCTGGCCCCCAAGTCGGTGACCTCGCCGATTGCCATGCTGGTGGCGGAAGAAATTGGCGGCTCTGCTTCGCTGGCGGCGGTGTTTGTGATGATTACCGGTATTCTGGGTGCCATGTTTGGCGTGGAGTTGATGCGGCTGTTCCGGATTGAACATCCGGCAGCCAAGGGGCTGGCGCTGGGCATGGTGGCGCATGCCATAGGCACGGCGCGCGCCTTGCAGGACAGCGAGGAAACCGGTGCTTTTTCTGCGCTGGGCATGAGCCTGATGGGCGTGATTACCGCCGTTGCCCTGCCGCTGGTGGTGGCGCTGGTCAGCTAGTATTTTGTAGGCAGCCGCTGCCCCCCTGTGACCAGTATGCAAGGTACTGCCATTCAACGTGCTGGGTGAGATGATGCGGTCATTCACCATGCAGGGTGAGACTATGCCGTCATTCTGCGCGAAGCGAAGCGTAGTCGCAGAATCCATGCGTGCTGCACGCTGTGTAATGATTGCGCCGGATTGCCGGCAATCGTTTTGAAATTGAGACACAACACCGGTTTTGGAGCCACTTATGCAAAGTTTTCCCCCTTTTGATCAGGCCCCGGTGCTGGTGGTCGGCGATGTCATGCTGGACCGTTACTGGTATGGCAGTACGTCACGCATTTCCCCCGAGGCGCCGGTGCCGGTGGTGCGCATTACCCGTACCGAAGACCGCCCTGGCGGGGCGGCCAACGTGGCGCTGAATATTGCCGCGCTGGGCGGGCAGGCGCTGCTGGTGGGCGTAACCGGCAAGGACGAGGCGGCAGCAGCACTGGCCGAGCAGCTGCACTCGGTGGGCGTGATCACTGATTTCCAGCAGATTGCCGGCCAGCCAACCATCGTCAAACTGCGTGCCATGAGCCGCCAGCAGCAGCTGCTGCGCATGGATTTTGAGGAAGGCTTCAGCGTGGATGCGGCGGCCCTGCAGCAGCAGGTTGACAGCCGGCTGGCGGGCGTTCGTGTGATGATCCTGTCCGACTATGGCAAGGGCAGCCTGGTCAATCATCAGGGGCTGATCGAGGCCGCACGCGCCAGAGGCGTAGCGGTGCTGGCCGATCCCAAGGGCAGCGACTTTTCCATCTATAAGGGGGCTACGCTGCTGACGCCCAATCTGGCCGAATTTGAAGCAGTGGCCGGTGCCTGCAGTGACGAACAACAGTTGCTGGAGCGCGGGCTGGCCATGCTGCAAGAACTGGAACTGGAAGCCCTGCTGATTACCCGTGGCGAGCAGGGCATGACCCTGATCCGTACCGGTCAGCCAGCCATTCACCTGCCGGCGCAGGCACGGGAAGTATTTGACGTAACCGGTGCCGGTGATACGGTAATTTCCACTTTGGCCACGGCACTGGCCGCCGGCGAGGAGCTGCCCGAAGCCATGCACCTGGCCAATGTGGCGGCCGGTATTGTAGTTGGCAAGCTGGGTACTGCCACCGTTAGCGCCCCCGAATTGCGCCGTGCGGTGCAGGGCGAGCTGCGTCATGGCCGGGGCATGCTGGGCCTGCAACAGTTGCAGGCCGCTGTGGCTGACGCCAAGGCCCGTGGCGAGCGGGTGGTGTTTACCAACGGCTGCTTCGATATTCTGCACGCCGGCCATGTGCACTATCTGGAGCAGGCCCGCGAGCTGGGCGACCGGCTGATTGTGGCCATCAACGATGACGCCTCGGTAACGGCACTGAAAGGCCCGGGTCGGCCCATCAACTCGGTGGACCGGCGTATGGCGGTACTGGCCGGGCTGGGTGCGGTGGACTGGGTGACCAGCTTTGCCGATGACACCCCTATTCCGTTGCTGGAACTGCTGCAGCCCGATGTGCTGGTCAAGGGGGGGGATTACGGCGTAGATGGCGTGGTCGGCGGTGACCTGGTGCGTGCCTACGGTGGCGAGGTGCGGGTGCTGGGGCTGGTGGAAAATAGTTCAACCACGGCCATTGTCGAGAAAATTCTTAAGCAATAATTGCTGAGCCAGATCATTTTATTTGCACATGGGGGTGTGATCTGCTAACCGAAACCATTTCGGGAGGTGGGGTATGAACAGGGATTCAGCCATGATGCGCTTGTTTACCGAGCAGCATGCCGAGATTTTGCAGATCCTTCGTGAACTGCAAAGCAAGGCTGCCAGCGATGTGCAGGCGCACTACAAGGATATTGCCAGGCTGTTGATCAAGTTGCGCTTCAAGGTCAAGCTGCATCTGGCGTCGGAAGATAAAATCCTGTTTCCTGTGATCCGTAACGAGGGAAACTGCCCGGAATCGGCCCTGTTGGCGGGTTATGAGGCAGAGATGCAGGGGCTGGCTGGGGTGTTTCTCGAATTTATCCACCGCTGGGAATACGCCGAGCAGATTCTGGAACGCTCGGGCGAGTTCCTCAAGGAAGCAACAGGTGCCATTGATGCTCTGACCCGGCGCATTGCCCGCGAAGAGCAGGAGCTGTATCCGGCCATCGCGCGGCTGGAGCAAAAATTCTTATAGGCCAAGTACGGCGGCTGCCTGCATTACGTTGTGGCGCAGGTGGGCCGGATTGATGGTGCCTACCACCGCGCTGGTCACGCCGGGATGGCCAAACACCAGCTCGAAACTGGTGCGTACCGGGTCACGGCCTTGGTCCAGGCAAATGTGTCCGCTGGCCAGCGCCTTCTTGATTAAAATGCCCTTGCCCTGTTCGGCGGCGTAGTCCAGCACCGGCTTTTCTGCCTGCTCATTGAGGTTGTAGGTGACCATGGCGCAGTCGCCCTGTTCCAATGCCAACAGGCCGCCCTCAACCGTTTTGCCGGAAAAGCCGAACTGGCCGATTTTGCCTTCCTGTTTAAGTCGGGCCAGCTCGTTGTACACCTCTTCCTGTTGTAACACATGCAGATCATTGCCGTCGGAATGCACCAGTACCGCCTCGATATGGTCGGTGTTCAATCGTTGCAGGCTGCGTTCGACGGAGAAACGGGTGTGTTTGGCGCTGAAGTCAAATGCCGACTGGCCGTTGATAAATTCCTCGCCCACCTTGCTGACGATGACCCAGTGCTGGCGCTGGCCTTTAAGCAAGCTGCCCAGCCGCTCTTCGCTGATGCCGTAGGCGGGGGCGGTATCCAGCAGGTTGATACCCAGACCCCGTGCCAGCGCCAGCAGTTCCAGGGCGCTTTTATCGTCCGGCAAGTCAAAACCGGACGGATATTTTACGCCCTGGTTGCGACCCAGCTTGACCGTACCCAGTCCCAGCGGCGATACCAGAGGGCCGTTATTGCCAAAGCGGCGATAAAAATCGTGCAGGGTGATCATGTAAACAGGTGCTCCCAGGGGGCCAGGCCCATCGGCGGGCGTGGTAGTGAATCGGCTGCGGGGTGCTGGCCGGGGCGAATGCCCTGCTTGTCGAGTTCGGACAACACACGGTCGGCGAGGTCAGGGGCCAACGCTAGTTTGGTGGGCCAGCCCGTCCATAGCGTGCCGGCGCCGGCGGCCAGAAAGGCGTTGTCCGGTCGTACCAGCCCGCTTTGTGCCGGCTCGGCACGGTTAATGCGCAGCGTGCGCCACTGCAGAGCGGACTGGTCCAGCCAGGGCATCAGACTGGCCAGTTCTTTTTGCGCAAAGGCAATCTGTGCCGCTTCGTCACGGGCCACGCCATCGGCTTCGGCCAGATTGCCGCCCAGATACCAGGCCCACTGGCAATCGGGCGTTGGGTGGGTGGTAATGGTGATACGCGGTTTGCTGCCGCCACCTAAACAGTGAGCATAAATGGGTTTAAGTGCCTCGCCTTTGACCACTACCATGTGCAACGGGCGTATTTGCTGTTTAGGTTGTGCCAGGCCAAAGCGCTCCAGCAGCGGGGCGGTGCCTTCACCGGCACAGAGTACAAATTTTTGTGCCTGAATACGGTAATCACCAACCTGCAGCGCCTGTAGCTGGCCAGCGACAACCTCGGGCTTGATATCCGGCGCATGCAGCAGGCTGTTGCCGGCCTGTTCTGCCAGGGTGCGCATCAGGCCGGGTACATCAAAGACCAGTTCAGCCAAGCGATAAACCTTGCCGCGAAATTTGGGGTGTTGCAGGGCCGGCGGCAGTTCGCTACCGGTCACGCCATCCACCCGGCCACGCATCGCTTTGCTGGCAAAGAAACTGGTCAGATTGCCGGCTACTGTGCCGGGCGACCACAGGTAATGGGCTTCGGACAATAGCCGCACGCCGCGCAAATCCAGCTCGCCATTGCCGTCCAGTGCCGCCCGCCAGCGGGCCGGCATGTCGGCAATCGCCTCGGACGAGCCGGTCAGTGCACCCTGTAGCGCATATTTGGTGCCGCCATGGATGATGCCTTGCGAACACAGGCTTTGCACGCCGCCCAGTTGGGTTTGCTCCAGTAGCAAGGTGCTGTAGCCCTGCTTGCGCAGGCGGGCGTTAAGCCACAAACCGGCAATGCCGCCGCCGATAATGGCAATGTCTGTAGTGAGCTGGGTGGGCATGGGCAAACCTGTTTAGCTGCTGGCAAAGGCGGCTAGTATAACCAATGCGGTATGGAGGCGCTGTAAGTGGCGCATATTCAAGGATTGATGAGGTGTACGCAGTTTGCGTATAATTTGTATGAAAGGACTTTTTATCGAATTGCCGGCATTTTCACGTTGGCGCAGTCAATATCTGGATGACGATGGCTTGCGCCAACTGCAGGCTATGCTGTTAGACAACCCGCTTGCCGGGAGCGTTATTCCCGGTACGGGTGGCTTGCGCAAGGTTCGCTTTGCTGATGTGCGAAGAAACAAAGGTAAGCGCGGTGGCTTGAGGGTGATTTATTACTGGTGGCTGGGACAGCGCCAGTTTTGGTTGTTTACCCTGTATGACAAGGACGAAATGAGCGATTTGACGCCCGACCAGAGAGCGACTCTAAAAGTTTGCTGCAGGCGGAGCTGGAGGCACAAAAATGAGCGAAAGAAATTTATTTGCCGAATTGACTGAGGGTTTTGCTGCTTTACAGGAACATCGCGAGGGCAAGCGCACCTTGCGCACTCACGAGGTAGAGCTAAAGCCGCAAGTGGACATTCGGGGCGCTGAAATTCTGGCCTTGCGTGACCGCTTGGGTATGTCACGAGCAGTCTTTGCCCGCTACCTGCGAATCAACCAACGCACGCTGGAAAACTGGGAGCAGGAGCGTGCCCGTCCCAATGCCCAGGCGGCTTTGCTGCTGCGGCTGGTAGAGCAGTTTCCTGATACGGTGCAGCGGCTGGCTGAAATTTGAGTGGATGCTGAGCCTGTACGCTGGCCGGGGCTGTTGCTGATGGTCTGTTTGGTGGAACAGCAGCCGGCTTTTACGGCTACTTGCCGGTATGAAAGCGCTATCATTTTTTGAGCCGTGCCCTATGATGCTCGGCTGTTTGTTAAACCAGAGAACTCCATCATGCCATCGGCTTTTGCCAAAGGAACGCTCTTTGCGCTGTCGGCAGCGGCGCTGAATGCCACCATTGGCGTGATCAGCAAGGTGCTGATGAACAGTGGTTATGCGGCTAGCAGTGTGGCGCTGATTAAAACAGTGCTGGGTTGTGCGCTGTTGTCTGTGTTGCTGGTGTTTTTGAAAAAACAACCGGCCAGCCGTGCCCGCTGGGGGCAGGCGGCGATTTGTGCGTTCCTGGGCATCTTTGTGCTGTTCCATTTTGAAACGGCGGCTTACCAGCATTACGCCGCTGCGGGCGTGGTGGTGGTGCTGATGGCCAGTGCGGCGCTGTCTGCTGTGCTGCTGGGGCGGATGGTTCTGGGCGATGCCATTACCGCCAATGCCTTGCTGGGCGCAGGCTTTGCCATTGCCGGCATCGTGTTCATTTTCGCTGCCGATCTGCAGCAGGGTTTTAATTTGCAGGGTGTGATGCTGGCAGCGGTGGCCGGTTGCGGCTATGGGGCCTTTTCGGTGGCGATGAAAAAGATGCGGGTATCGGGCGGACTGCACCTGACCCGTCAGCTGTTGCTGTTTGGCAGCCTGTTTCTGCTGATGCCGGCTGCTGCAGACGGCTTCGCGATAGGCGAACTGACAGTGCTGGCAGTCGCCGCCTTGCTGGCGCTGGCAACCTTGCCGACCATTCTTGGCTTTTTCTGTACCACCAAGGCTATCGAATACCTCAAACCCTCGCAGGTACAGGCGCTTGAATTGACCGAACCCCTGTTTGCTGCGGTGCTGGCCTTTGTGGCGCTCAACGAAGTGCCACGCAACAGCCTGTATGCCGGTGCCCTATTGATCGTCATCGGGCTGTGCTTTTCCAACGAACTGATTCGGTTAGGGAAAAACCGGCGGGCGGGCTTGTAGCCAGCCGCTTATTTTAGACGGCCGCTGGGCTGACAAAAAACGGGGCAATGCTGGGGCGGGGTTGTTGGCTGGCCTGCCACAGATCGTATTTTGACTGCATGTTCAGCCACATCTGGGCGTTGGTACCCAGCGCCTGCTCAAGCCGCAGCGCCATATCGGCGCTGATGGCGGCGTGACCATTCAAGATGCGTGACAGTGTGGCGCGGGTTATCTCTAACCGCTGGGCTGCATCGGTAATGCTGAATTCGCCCAGGTATTCGCGCAAGACTTCGCCGGGATGTGCGGGGTTGTGCATGTTCATGTGGGTCTCCTAGTGATAGTCCTGATAATCCACCAGAATGGCGTGGCCGGATTCAAACTTGAAAGTCAGCCGCCAGTTGGCATTGACGGTGACCGACCAGTGGGTTTTAAGGTTCCCGCTTAGGCCATGCAGATTCCAGCCTGGGGCATTCATGTCTTCCGGACAGGTGGCGTTATCTAGAGCAGTGAGCTGAATGCGTAGCTTGCCTGCATGTTTGGGTTGTATACCTGCTGTGGAGCCGGTTTCAAAAAAGAGGCGTAGCCCTTTGTGCTTGAAACGTTTAATCATGCGTTACACCTCCCTGTATAGCTAAACTATACGGATGCCAATGGTATTGGTCAACGTTATAGACGGACCCCGACGAGCATTAGTTGATCAACAAACAGGCTTCCCTATCCGGGCTGTCACACCGAAGCCAAAATCCCGGCCACCATGGATTCCGCGACTTCGCTACGCTACGCGCGGAATGACAGTGGTTTCATTGCGTTACACGGGAAGGCTCGGAGTTTCACTGTTTTATGCACGGCCTGACAGGGTTACTGCAAGCGACAGCAGCCCGGCGTAGCCGGGCCAAAGCCCCCCGCCCGCACAAGGGTTATCGGGTGGCGGTCAAGGCCGGAGCAAAGCATCAGCCCCGTGCCGAAGCGTGCTTCGGTGCGGGAGCGTAGCTTTGCTCAGTGCCTTGACCACCACCCCACACCCCGCAGTGCAAAAACCCATTCATGGACAGCCCGCCAGCCGCCGCCTAAAATCGCGCCATGAACAGAACCCTCTATAGCCTGCTTTTTTATCTGGCCCTGCCGCTGGTGGTGCTGAAGCTGTTGTTGCGTGGCCGCAAGGCACCGGCCTATCGCCAGCGCATTGGCGAGCGCTTTGCGCTGGGCCTGCCGCCGCTAAAACAGGGTGGCATCTGGCTGCATACGGTGTCGGTAGGCGAAAGCATTGCTGCCGCGCCATTGGTTCGACAGTTACAAAAACTCTACCCAGACCTGCCGATTACCATCACCTGCATGACGCCGACCGGCTCGGAGCGCATCCGCTCCATGTTTGGCGACAGCGTGCAGCACTGCTATCTGCCTTATGACCTACCATGCCGGGCGCGTAAGTTCCTCAACCTGCTCAAACCACGGTTGGGCGTGGTAATGGAAACCGAACTGTGGCCCAACCATATTCACCAGTGCGCCAGGATGGGCATTCCGGTGGTGCTGGCCAATGCGCGGCTGTCCGAGCGTTCGGCGCGGGGCTATGCCAAATTCCCGAAACTGACTGCGCCGATGCTGGCGCAGCTGTCTGGCATAGCGGTACAAACCCCCACCGAAGCCGAGCGTTTTTTGCAGCTGGGTGCCCGTAAAGAAGCCGTGCAAGTGACCGGCTCAATCAAGTTTGATTTGCACATCGACTCACAGCTTTTTGTGCAAGCCGGACAATTTAAAGCCGATTGGCAACCACAGCAGCGCCCGGTGTGGATTGCCGCCAGTACCCATATTGGCGAGGACGAGCAAATATTGGCTGCGCATAAAAAGCTGCTGGAGCAGCAGCCGGATACGCTGCTGATTCTGGTGCCGCGTCATCCCGAGCGTTTTGCTGCGGTGTATCAGCTGTGTGTGGACAGTGGATTGCAAACCCTACGCCGCTCGGCAAACGAACCGGTACAGGCGCAGCATCAGGTGCTGCTGGGCGACAGCATGGGCGAGATGATGCTGTATTACGCACTGGCGGATCTGGCCTTTGTTGGCGGCAGCCTGGTTGAACATGGCGGCCATAACGTGCTGGAGCCGGCGGCATTAGGCAAGCCGGTGTTGTCTGGCCCGCATGTGTTCAACTTCCTCGATATCATCGGCCAGATGCGTGAAGCCGGCGCGCTGCTGGAAGTGGCAGATGCCGACAGCCTCGCCGCTGAGTTGCTAAGGTTGTGGTCTGACGACACCCTGCGCAGCGACATGCAGGTCGCCGGCGAGCAGGTACTTAAAGCCAATCAGGGTGCCTTGCAGCGGCTGCTGGATATGCTGTCGGCCCGTCTGGGCTGAGCAGTTCAGCGCACGGTGTTTCAGGACAGGCTGAAAACTGTGCAAAGCCTTGGCGCCAGGGACGAAGCTGGCTTCGGCACTGGCAGCGCAGCTGCCGCACAGCTTCCGGCCTGTCCCAACAGCACAGCACAAAAAAGCCCTGCGGCTGTGCTATATTTGCCCCCATCAAAAAACAAGACCCATCGGGCCTGACGGGAGACTATTCCAATGAGCAGCAATGACCGTGTAATCATTTTCGACACCACCCTGCGCGACGGCGAGCAAAGCCCCGGCGCATCCATGACCAAGGACGAAAAACTGCGCATCGCCAAGGCGCTGGAGCGCATGAAGGTTGACGTGATCGAAGCCGGTTTCGCCATTGCCAGCCCCGGCGACTTTGATGCGGTCAAAACCATTGCCGACACCATCAAGGACAGCACCATCTGTAGCCTGTCGCGTGCGCTGGATGCCGACATCGAGCGTGCCGGCGAGGCGCTGGCCGGTGCCAACTCGGGCCGGATTCACACCTTTATTGCCACCAGCCCGATCCACATGGAGTACAAGCTGCGCATGCAGCCGGACCAGGTGGTCGAGCAGGCAGTGCGTGCAGTCAAAAAAGCCCGCAACCTCTGTGCCGATGTCGAGTTTTCCTGTGAAGATGCTGGCCGTTCCGAGCTGGATTTCCTGTGTCGCATTGTTGAGGCAGCCATTGATGCCGGTGCGCGCACCATCAACATCCCGGACACCGTGGGCTATGCCATTCCACACCAGTATGCCGAGCTAATCCGCCAGCTGATCGAGCGCGTGCCCAACTCCGACAAGGCAATTTTCTCCGTGCACTGCCACAACGACCTGGGTCTGGCGGTGGCCAACTCGCTGGCGGCGGTGGTGGCTGGTGCGCGCCAGGTCGAATGTACGATTAACGGTCTGGGCGAGCGCGCCGGTAACGCCGCGCTGGAAGAGATCGTCATGGCGATCAAAACCCGTGAAGACCTGCTCAACGTACACACCCGCATCGACACCACCCAGATTCTGAGCTGCTCGCGCATGGTGTCCAGCATCACCGGTTTCCCGGTACAGCCAAACAAGGCAATTGTCGGTGCCAACGCCTTTGCCCACGAGTCCGGTATTCACCAGGATGGCGTGCTCAAGCACCGCGAAACCTACGAAATCATGTCTGCCGAGTCGGTGGGCTGGAACGCCAACAAGATGGTGCTGGGCAAGCACTCTGGCCGTAATGCTTTCCGTAGCCGTTTGCAGGAGCTGGGTATCGAGCTGGCCAGCGAAAGCGAACTGAATGCCGCCTTTGCCCGCTTCAAGGATCTGGCAGACAAGAAGCACGAAATCTTTGATGAAGATATTCAGGCACTGGTTTCCGATACCCAGAACGAAGAAGTCACCGAACACTACAAGCTGGTCAGTCTGGAAGTGGCCAGCAAAACCGGCGAAATTCCACAAGCCGAGCTGGTGCTGCTGGTCGATGGTGACGAAGTACGCGCCAGCGGGCAGGGGTCCGGTCCGGTCGATGCCGCCTTCAAGGCCATCGAGTCCGTGGTGCAGTCAGGTGTTACTTTGCAACTGTACTCGGTGAATGCCATTACCCAAGGTACCGATTCGCAGGGTGAAGTCACCGTGCGTCTGGAGCGTGCCGGCCGCATCGTCAACGGTAATGGTGCGGACACCGATATCGTGGTGGCTTCGGTGAAAGCCTACCTGCATGCGCTGAACCTGATGCAGGGCGGTAGCAGCAAGGCTCATCCACAGGTTGGTGGTATCTAGACTGTGGAACAGGCGTTGCAGGAGGAGGTTCGCCGCCAGGCGATGTTGCAGGTAATGGGGCTGGAAGTCTGGCTGCCACGCCAGCTACTGCCTTATGCAGCGCCTACGCCGGACTGGCTGCTGGAGTGGCCGCCGGTTACGGAGCAGCCTGCAACGACTCAGTCCGGCGCGGCTGTACCGCAGACATCGGCGCATACCGACACACCGGTTGCTGTCCATCCGGCAGGGCCGGATAGTGCCCGGGCCAGTTTGCAGCAGGTGCGCCAGGCACTGGAGTCCGGCGTACCGGTCAACACCGCCACGCCGGAGTCTGCGCCTGTCGATACTCCAGTAGCGGATGGGCCGGACAGTAGTGCGGTGTCGGCTACACCACCCGTGCCTGAACAGGCGCATGCGCCGGTTGTAGAGATCCCCCGTTTCAGTTTGCAGTTGTTGCGCAGCGGGCCTTGTCTGCTGCTGGCCGACTTGCCGCTGGGCGAAGCCTTTCAATCCAGCGATCCCGATTTTCAGCTGCTGCGCGATATTCTTAACGCGGCCGGCCTGCCGCAGCCGCAGATGCTGCGTCGTGGCGAGCCAGTACGCTGGCCACTATTGACAACGGGGGCGCTGGCCGGCACCCAGGATGCCAGTGCCGCCAGAGCCTGTGTGCGTGATTTGCTGGAGCATGAGTATAGTCAGCAGACAGTCAGTTTTGTCTGGTTGCTGGGGCCGCGTGCCATGCGCTTTGCCAATGCCGCAGACGAGGACGCCGATTTATTTGCATTGACTCCGTTGCAGGACGGCATTCGGTTGTGGAATCTGCCTTCACTGGAACAATTGATGCAACAGCATGGCCTCAAGCCGCAGTTGTGGTATCACCTGCAAAAATTGATGCCGCACTGGGTACGCCATGACTAAATCGCCAGTTATTCGCCCGATGAACGTAGCTGATCTGGATACGGTGGTTGCCATTGAGCAGCGGGCCTTTAGCCACCCATGGTCACGCAAGCTCTATCAGGACGCGCTCAATAGTTACCAGTGCCATGTGCTGGAACAGGATGGCCGGCATCTGGGTCATGCGGTGATGCAGTACATTGTCGATGAAGCCCATTTGCTGAATATAGTGATTGCCGTGGAGCAACAGGGCAGGGGGCTGGGCAGCCATTTACTGGAGTGTGTGCTGGAGCAGGCCCGCCAGCGAGGTTGCGCCAGCTGCTTTCTGGAAGTACGCGAGTCCAATACCGCTGCTTATGGCCTGTACGAGCGCCATGGCTTCAATGAAATCGACCGTCGCCGCAACTACTATCCGACTGCGGATGGGCAGGAAGACGCTCTGGTTATGGTGTGCAGCCTGTCCGAAAGTTGGGACTTTGCCTGAATCAAACACCTTGCCGGCAGGCGTTTATGGCAAAATGGTGACCTGTATCAAGCTTTATCGGTCATACCCGGTGTCATGAATTTAAAAACCAGGAAACACCATGCCTGAACTTCACCAATTATTTGAAAATAACGTTCGCTGGGCCAAGTCCATCAAGGAAGAGGACCCCGAGTTTTTCCAGAAACTGGCCAAACAACAGGAACCTGAATACCTGTGGATTGGCTGCTCCGATGCCCGTGTGCCGGCCAACGAGATTGTCGGCATGTTGCCCGGTGACCTGTTTGTGCACCGCAACGTGGGCAACGTGGTGTTGCATACCGACCTGAACTGCCTGTCTTCGGTGCAGTACGCGGTCGATGTGCTCAAGGTTAAGCATATTCTGGTTACGGGCCATTATGGCTGTGGTGGCGTCAAGGCGGCGATGAGTGACAAGCAGGTGGGCATTACCGACGCCTGGATTCGCACCATCCGCGACCTATACTTCAAGCATTACGATGAACTGTCTCTGCTGCCGACAGAGGAAGAGCGGGTGGACCGCCTGTGTGAGCTGAACGTCATTGAGCAGGTGGCCAACGTCAGTCACACGGCCATCGTACAAAACGCCTGGCACCGCGGCCAGAAGCTGTCCATCTATGGCTGTATCTATGGGATCAAGGACGGTCTGTGGAAAAACCTGAATGTTACCATCAAGGGTGTTGACCAGGTGCCGCCGCAGTACCGGCTACAGCCACTGGTACGCCCATAGCGGGTTTGGGCGTTTCGCTGGCCGGAACGAGCTTTTATGTATAGATGAAATAAAAAACCGGATCAGTTGATCCGGTTTTTTTATGCGCGGGCTTGTCAGTCGAGCGCTGCGGCCTGGATAGCGGTGAGGGCTACGGTGAAGACAATGTCTTCCACTAGCGCACCGCGTGACAGGTCGTTAACCGGCTTGCGCAGACCTTGCAGCATTGGGCCAACACTAACGACGTTGGCGCTACGCTGTACCGCCTTGTAGGTGGTGTTACCGGTGTTCAGGTCGGGGAACACAAACACGGTGGCCTGACCGGCAACCTTGCTGTTTGGAGCCTTGGAACGGCCAATGGCCTCGACGCTGGCCGCGTCGTATTGCAGCGGGCCGTCGATGGCCAGTTGCGGTGCCCGCTCCTGGGCAATGCGGGTGGCTTCCATGACTTTTTCCACTTCTGCACCAGAACCGCCGGAGCTGCCGGTGGAGAAGCTGATCATGGCCACTTTCGGGTCGATGCCAAATGCTTTGGCAGAGTCCGCACTTTGCAGGGCGATTTCGGCCAGCTGTTCGGCAGTCGGGTTGGGGTTGACGGCGCAGTCGCCATACACCAGTACCTGATCGGGCAGCAGCATGAAGAACACCGAGGACACCATGCTGTAGCCAGGTGCGGTCTTGATCAGTTGCAGGGCAGGGCGGATGGTGTCGGCGGTGGTGTGTACCGCACCGGATACCAGACCGTCCACATCATCCTGAGCCAGCATCATGGTCGCCAGAACTACGGTGTCGTCCAGTTGCTCGCTGGCCTGTTCTTCGGTCAGACCACGGTTTTTGCGCAGCTCAACCATGGGCGCGATGTATTTTTGCTTGATGCTGGCAGGATCCAGAATCTCGATGCCGGCCGGCAGGGTAACGCCCTGCTGCTGGGCGACGGAGCGGATTTCGTCCGGGTTGCCGATCAGTATGCAGTTGGCAATGCCACGTTCCTGGCAGATGGCAGCAGCGCGGATGGTCCGCGGCTCGTTGCCCTCTGGCAGTACGATGCGTTTGTTGGCAGCCTGGGCACGGCGCACCAGCTGATAACGGAACGCGGGCGGTGACAGCAGCGGTACGCGGTCGGTCGCGCAGCGTGCGGTCAGCCAGGCCTGGTCCAGATAGCTGGCGATGTGGGCGCTGGTGTTGCGGGCGCGCTCGGCATCGTCCACTGGAATGGCGCGTGGCAGGCGGGTTACCTGGTAGGCGGTATCGTAGGAGCCGGTAGCAACGCTCATCACCGGCAGACCGCCCTGCAGTGCGCCCTTGCCCATCTCCAGAATGCTGGCGTTGGGTACATAGCCGCCGGTCAGCAGCAGGCCGGCCAGGCGTATACCGTTCATTTCGGCCAGGCTGGCGGCCAGAATCACGTCGTCACGGTCTCCGGGTACCACGACCAGTACGCCGTCCTGCAGCAGGGGTACGATGTTGGCTACGGTGCGTGAGCAAAGGATGACCTTGCTGACACGGCGCTGGTCAATTTCGCCCTTGTTGATGATGTCGGCCTTGAGGAAACCGGCATAGTCGGCGCAGCGCGGCGCATTGAGTTCTTCATTGGCGTTGATGCAGCCGATCAGGTGCAGGTCGCCCTTGCGCAGTGCGGGCAGGTGGCCTTTCAGCTTCTCGGCAAAACCGTTCAGTGAGGGGCTGGTTACCTTGTTGATGACTACGCCCAGAACTTTGGGGTTGCTGGTGCCGCCAAACAGCTGTGCCTGGGATTCGATGCGGTCGGAAATTTCGTCCAGGTCTTCGCTTTGCTGGGCACCGACCAGGATAACTTCGGCATCCAGGGTTTTGGCCAGGCTGGCGTTGATGCGCTCGACATACTGGGCCTGGCGCGAAGGCGTCATGCCTTCGACAATGATGATGTCGTACTGGTCGGACATCTGCTGATGCATGCTGACGATTTCTTCCATCAGGTCATCCATCTGGCCGTTGCCGACCATGCGTTCGACGTGGCCCAGTGTCAGGCTGGCTGGCTGGCTGGTGCCATACAGGCCGGCCATCAGCTGGCTGACGCGCTCGGCGCCACTTTCGCTGGGGTGGGGCTGGGCAATGGGCTTGAGAAAGCCGACGCGCAGCCCGGCGTTTTTCAGGATCTGGACCATGCCCAGGCTGACGGATGTGAGGCCTACGCCAAAACCGGTCGGAGCGAGCAAGAATGTGTGCATTCTGAATTCCTGTCTGATTCGGTAAAAGAAGAAAGCCGGCGCTGGAGCGCCGGCTGAAGATTAGTTGGCGTCAACCACGGCCAGGGTTTCGTTGGCAATCTGGCGCTCTTCGTTGGTGGGCACCACCATGACCAGCGGGTGGCCGTCGACGCTGATCTTGCCGCCGGTGCCACGGGTGCAGGCCTGGTTGGCAGCGTCGTCCAGCTTGAAGTTGAACACGCGCATGTGATCCAGGGTTTTCTTGCGGATCAGGGTGGCGTTTTCGCCGATGCCGCCGGTGAACAGCAGGCCGTCCAGACGCGGCAGGGCGCAGGACAGGCCGGCCAGTGCCTTGGCCAGGCGGTAGCAGAAAATTTCGATGGCCAGTGCGGCTTTTTCGTTGCCTTGCTCGCTGGCTTCAATCAGGGTGCGCATGTCGTTGGACAGGCCGGAAACACCCAGCAGACCGCTCTTTTTGGTCAGCAGGGTTTCTACACATTGTGCGCTATAACCAAAGGCGCGGTGCAGGTGCATTTGCAGGCTGGGATCAACATCGCCTGAACGGGTGCCCATAACCAGGCCTTCCAGCGGGGTCAGGCCCATGGTGGTGTCGCGGCTTTCGCCGTTGACCACTGCAGTGGCGGAACAGCCGTTACCCAGGTGGGCAACCAGCCAGCAGCTGTCATCCACTGGCAGGCCGGCCATTTCCGCGCCCTTACGGCTGACATACAGGTGGCTGGTGCCGTGGAAGCCGTAACGGCGGATGCCGTGCTCGGTGTAGAACTCTTCCGGAATGGCGTAACGGTAGGCATGCTCGGGCATGGTCTGGTGGAACGCGGTGTCAAATACGCCAACATGGGGCAGGTCGGCATAGAGCTTTTGTGCGGCTTCAATACCCATCAGGCCGGGCGGGTTGTGCAGGGGCGCCAGGGAGGCGTTTTTCTCGATGATGCTGATGACTTCAGGCGTCAGTCGGCAGGCTTCGTGTACCTCGGAACCGCCGTGTACTACGCGATGACCGATGGCGTCGATGTGGCCGGCAGCTTCCTGAACATAAGGCAGGATCTGCGCCAGAGCTTCGGAGTGGTCGGCGTTGGGAAACTTGAGGTTTTTCTTTTCGCCGTTTTGCTTCCAGTTGACTTCGGCCTCGGGGCTGCCAATACGCTCGGCCAGGCCTTCGAGGATGAACTCGTCCTGATCTTCGTTGACCAGGGCAAACTTGATGGAAGAGCTGCCGCTGTTGATGACTAATACGTTGCGTCCAGACATGTTTTCGCTCGCTTTCAGGCTTTATAAAAAAGGTTTGTTGTTTGAACAAGCCGCTGTTTTGTTAGGGTTGGCTGCGGTCTGTCCCCGAAAAAATAGGCCTAATGTTCGGGCGGGTATCCCTCAAGGTCAAGACGGATATTGGTCTAGTTATTCTAAAGTCGCATTCATTTATTAGTGCGGGTAAACTGCGCAATCATTCATAAAACACAGGTTTTTTCATTATGCAAATCGCCGATAACGCAGTAGTGGCCATCGATTACACGCTGCGCAATGATGAAGGTGAGGTTCTCGACAGCTCGGAAGGTGCGCAGCCGCTGGTGTATCTGCACGGTGCCGCCAACATCATCCCGGGCCTGGAGCAGGCGCTGGCCGGCAAGCAGGCCGGTGACGAGCTCAAGGTCAGTATCGAGCCTGAAGACGCCTATGGCGAATATAGCCTGGAGCTGGTTGCGACATTGAACCGCAGCATGTTCGAGGGCGTTGACGAGCTGCAGGTGGGCATGCAGTTTCATGCTTCCGCGCCCGATGGCGGTATGCAGGTTGTGACCATTCGTGATCTGGACGGCGATCAGGTAACTGTGGACGGCAACCACCCGCTGGCTGGCCAGCGTCTTAACTTTGAGGTTAAGGTGGCCGGCGTACGTGCTGCGACCGATGAAGAGGTTGCCCATGGCCACGTTCATGGTGAAGGCGGCCATCATCACTGAGTGACAGTCACAAAAAAGCCCGGAAATTTCCGGGCTTTTTTGTGTGCCTGTATCCGGCTTAGCGGGTGGCGGCCATCTGGTAGGCAGTCACCAGCGCGATCTGCATGCTGCCGCTGTCGATGTTGCCGGTGCCGGCCAGATCAAGGGCGGTGCCATGGTCTACCGATGTGCGGATGATGGGCATGCCCAGGGTAATGTTGACTGCCGCGCCAAAGCCCTTGTGCTTGAGTACGGGCAGGCCCTGGTCATGGTACATGGCCAGAACGGCGTCACACTGTTTCAGGTTCATTGGCGTAAACAGGGTGTCGGCCGGCAGCGGGCCGGTCAGGTGCAGCCCTTCGGCACGCAGGCGCTCCAGTGCAGGTATGATGATGTCCAGTTCTTCACGGCCCATGTGACCGTCTTCTCCGGCATGCGGGTTGAGGCCGCAGACCAGGATGTGCGGGTTCTGGATGCCGAACTTTTCCTGCAGATCCTGGTGCAGGATGCGGGTGACGCTTTCCAGGCGCTCTGGGGTAATGGCGCTGGCCACATCGCGCAGCGGCAGGTGGGTGGTTACCAGTGCCACACGCAGGCCGTGGGTGGCCAGCATCATGACCACGCGTGGCGCACCGGTCAGCTGCTGCAGGAACTCGGTGTGGCCGGAGAAGGGCACGCCAGCCTGGTTGATGATGCCCTTGTGCACCGGTGCGGTAATCATGGCGCTGAACAGGCCGTCCAGGCAGCCCTGTCCGGCACGGGTCAGGGTTTCCAGCACGTGGCGGGCGTTATCCTGGTTCAGCTGGCCGGCCTTGACGGGGGCGTCCAGCGGGGTGTCCCAGACATACAGGCAGTTGCTGGCGGCGGGCTGCTCGGGCAGGTGGGCAGGGGTGACCTCGACCAGCTGGATGTTGAGGCCCAGCTGTTGTGCACGATCCTGCAGCATCTGCATGTTGCTGATGACTACCACAGGATACGGCTGGGCTTCCTGGGCCATCATCAGGCACAGGTCGGGGCCGATACCGGCGGGTTCACCGGGGGTGAGGGCAAAACGCAGGGTCATTCTTTGATCTCCACATAGGCTTCGTCACGAATTTCCCTGAGCCAGAGTTGCAGCTCCTCTTCGTATTTCTGGCTGTGCAGCAGGTTCAGGGCCTGCTGTTCGCGTTGCTCCAGAGTGCTGTCGCTGAAGCGACGGTCCAGCACCTGGAGCACGTGCCAGCCGAACTGGCTGGCGAAGGGCTGTGATAGCTCGCCAATGGACGTGCGCGCCATGGTTTCGCGGAAAGCCGGTACCAGGCTGTCGGGGCTGACCCAGTTGAGTTCGCCACCGTTGCGTGCGGAGCCCGGGTCTTCGGAGAACTGGCGCGCCAGCCCGGCAAAGTCCTCGCCATCTTTCAGGCGCTGGTAGATGCGCCGGGCCAGCTGTTCGGTAGCCTCCGGGGTGCGGATTTCGCTGGGCTTGAGCAGGATGTGGCGCACATGCACTTCTTCCTTGTAACTGGAGGCGTCCGCGCCTTCCTTGTCCAGCAGCTTGAGCAAAATGATGCCGCCAGCGGTGCGCATCGGCTCGCTGACGTCACCCGGCTCCATCTGTTGCACGGCCGTGTCAAACGGAGGCGGCAGCTGGGCAGCTTTGCGCCAGCCCATGTCGCCACCGTCAAAGGCGGTTTCACTGGCCGAATAGCGTACGGCCAGTTGCTGGAAGTCTTCACCTTGTTCCAGGCGCTGCAGCACTTCGGTAACCCTGGTCTGGGCCTGCTCGATTTCCTCGGCACCGGGGCTGTCGGCGAGCGGGATCAGGATGTTGGCCAGATGGTAGTCATCGGCCAGCTGCATCTGTCCCAGGGTTGAATTGAGGAAGTTCTTTACTTCCTGTTCGGTAACCTGCACCTGCTCGGCGACCCGGTACTGGCGCACCCGGTTGATGGTGACTTCCTGGCGGATCTGTTCGCGTACACTGGCCGTGGACATGCCGCCGGCTTCGGCCAGTGACTGCAGGAACAGGTCGGGCGAGGTGCCGTTGCGCTCGGCCAGGGTCTGAATGGTTTCGTTCAGCTCTTCATCGCCGATGCGGATGCCGGAGCGTTCGGCAATCTGCAGCTGCAGTTCATCGAGGATGAGCCGGTCCAGTACCTGCTGGCGCAGTTCCTCTTCCGCCGGCTGCTCGCCGCCGCGCCGGGTAATGGTGGCCCGGACTTCGTCCAGCCGCTTGCTGTACTGGCTGTGCATGATGATGCCGTCATCCACGATCACGGCAATACGGTCCAGGGGTTGTTCGGCCGCGAAGCCGTTGCCTGTGGCCAGCACAAGTGCCAGACACAGGGCTTTCATCGGTTTAATAGCCATGTTGCTCACGTCGTTGATAGCCGGGAATACCTTCATCCAGGAAGGTGCCTACCTTGTTGCCGGTCACGCCACCCAGTCCTTTCAGGATGACTTGCAGGAAGATGCCGCGATCCGGGCGGCGGTTGTCTTCGGGGGACATGCTGCGCTCGTCGTAGTCCACCCAGTAACGCTGGATCAGGCGGACTTTCCAGCAGCAGTTGCTGTACTCGAAGCCGCCGAAGGCGTCGAGGGTACGGCTGCGGTTGTAGTCGAACTGCCAGCGGGCGATGGCGTTCCAGCGCTGGAATACCGGCCACATGATGGAGGCATCGGTTTGCTCGATTTTGTAGTAGTCCTTGTAGACTTTCTTGCTGCCGTCGGGCATGACTTGTGTGTAGTCGCCGCTGCCGGTGATATAGCGGCCCTTGTCTTCATCGAAGTAGACGCCGTCATCACGGTAACGATAGCCAAAGTTGATTATTTTATTGAGGTTGCTGGCTGGCTGGTAGTTAAACATCAGGCTGCCGTTGCGGGTGCTGTGTTCGTTCGGGTCCCAGGCCCAGTCTGCGGTCAGACGCCAGTCCTGGTTGAACCGGTACATGTACTGCATGGCATAGGGCGAGCGGCTGGCGGTGTTGCGCGAGTTTTGTTTGTACTCGTCCTTGTCGATGGCCGAGAGCATTACCTTGCGGTCTGACAGATAGTAGGCTTGGCCAATGGCGGCACGCTGGCGCTCGAAACCGTTGTCTTCCAGCCAGCGCCAGGTCAGCCCCATGGAGACCTGGTTGGCATCGCCAATACGGTCCCGTCCGGTGAAGCGGTTGTCACGGAACAGGGCGTCGTAGCTGAAGGAGCTCTCACTGGTATCAAACAGCGGGATGTCGCGCTGGTCTTCGTGTGGTACGTAGAGGTAGTAGAGGCGTGGCTCCAGGGTCTGGGTGTAGTTTTTGCCAAACATCTGTGTGGGGCGGTCAAAGTAGAGCCCGCTGTCGATGCTGGCAATGGGCAGGCTGCGGCTGGGCGAGCTGCCGAAGCGGCGGTTGGTGGCCTGCATGTCGCGCTTGCCCTGGCTGTCCAGTTCCAGGTCGTAACGGGTGTAGGCATATTTAAGGGTAGGCCGCACATAGCCCCAGCTCCAGCTCATGGGCAGGCTCAGGGTGGGCTCAATGTGCAGGCGGTTGCCGTCGGCACGGTCAAGTCCCTGCAAACGGTCGTCACGCCAGAAGTACTCTTCGCCATCGCGACCGGTAAAGCGGCCGTTTTTCAGTGAGCGCTCAAAGCGGACAAACTCGCTTTGATAGGCTAGTTGCAGGCCGCCCCATTCGCCAGGCAAACGCCCGTTGAGGGTTAGCTGTGGCAGGCGGTTATAGGGGGTGATGTCGGTGATGTTGGCGCGCTCGTACTGGTGCAGGTTCAGGCCGGCGGTGTAGCTGTCGCCACGCCAGGTCAGGCCGGCGCGCTGGTCAACCGTGCTTTCCGAGGAGTCACGGATGTTGGTGTTCAGATCCTGGAAGTAGTAAGGGTCGCTCAGGTCGGTATAGTCGACCTCAGCCAGCAGGCGCTGGTTGAAGCCGTGCTGGTGCCGCCAGGTGTACATCCAGCGGTCACGCTTGTATTCGGACTGGCGCTTGCGTTCGCCTTCCTGGTCGTTACCCAGCCAGGCGCCACCGACCATGCCTTCGCTTTTTTTGGTCAGATAGCGGAACTCGCCTTCCATCAGCAGGCCGCGCTTGCTCATGTAGTTTGGATACAGGGTGGCATCCATGTGGGGAGCCAGGTTGAAGTAGTAAGGGGTGGTGATGTCCAGCCCCTTGCGGCTGCTCTGGCTGATGCTGGGCGGCAGGAAGCCGGACTGGCGGCGGTCGTCAATCGGGAAGCTGATATAGGGCGTATACAGAACCGGTACGTTCTTGACCCTGAGGGTGACATTGGTTGCCGTACCAAAGCCGGTTTCCGGGTTCAGGGTGATGTTGTTGCCCTGCAGGTGCCAGTCGTTGTTGCCGGGTGTACAGCTGGTGTAGCTGCCGTTTTTCAGGCGGATGATGCCTTCTTCCTGGCGCTTGATGTAGCTGGCGCTGCCACGGGTTTTCATCTCGTGCATCACGTATTCGGCGTTGTCGATCTGCGCCTCGCCGGAATCGAGCTGGATACTGGCGTGGTCGCCAACGATTAGCATGTTGCGGTCGCGCAGGCTGACATTGCCGTCCATCTGGCCCAGGTTGCTGAGCTGGTTGAGCTCGGCACTGTCGCCGGTAAATTGCAGGCTGGACTGGCGCAGCACCACATTGCCGTCCAGCCGGGTGATCTGTTCCTGCTGGTTATAGCTGGATGAGTTGGCGCTGGCAAAAATGGGCGACTGGCTGAGTGGGGTGTTGTCGTCGCGGCCAATGCGCGCCGGCTCGATATAGGTGCCCGCGCAGTACGGAGCGATTTCGGCCAGCTGGGCTTCATCGAGCTGCTCGCGGGGAATCCAGTCCAGATGTGCGTACGGGTTGGCGGCAGTGCTACGACGAATTTCAGGAGGTGTTTCGGAGCCGGGAGCGTCGCCGGCTGCCGCAACTGTCTCGCTGACGGTCTGCTGGCGCTCCCGGGCAACTTCGTTGCGTGCTTCGGGACGTGGTGCTACCCGTGCCCTGTCTTCGGTCACGCACAACCACTGTCCGTTGGCGCCAACGGTACAATTGAACTCGCTGGCCAGGGCCTGCTGTGCAGTAAAGGGATGGAGCGCGGCAAAAATGCCCAGCGCCAGCGCAGTGGGACGTAAAACCTTGGTGGGTTGAGTCATTGTGTCTGGATCCGTACGGCCTGCTGTCAGGGACTGAAGTTCCCGCGCAACTCGAACACGGGATAAAGTTAGGGGATAATAAAGCATGGCTCGCTTTCGGGCTAGCATCCCCTGGAGAAATAGAAATGCCGGAACAACAGGCAAAGGTAGTGGATCAGCGGTTTTTGGCGTTGCAGGCATGGTTTGAACGGCAGGCGCCTCACGTGGCGGCGAGCCTGAATAGAGAGCCGTTGCCGGCAGGGCAGTGGCAGGCCGGCGGCAGTGATGCCAGTTTCCGGCGCTATTTCCGCTGGCGCAGCGAATCCCTGCAGCTGGTGCTGATGGATGCGCCACCGCCACAGGAAGACTGCCGCCCTTTTGTGCGCATGGCGCAGATGCTGGGGCAGGCCGGTCTTAATGTGCCGCGCATTCTGGCGCAGGATGTGCAGCAGGGCTTTCTGGTACTCAGCGATCTGGGCGAGCATACTTGGCTGCAAGTGCTGAACGCGGACAATGCCGATGTGCTGTTCCGCCAGGCACTGGCGGTGCTGGTGCAGATGCAGCAGATTGATGTGGCGGGTAGTGGCTTGCCGCTGTACGACGAAGCGTTGCTGCGCCGCGAGCTGGAATTGTTTCCCGACTGGTATGTGGCCAGGGAACTGGGCGTACAGCTGGATGCGCAGCAAAGGCAGTGGTGGCAGCAGGGTTGTGACCTGCTGGTGCAGGCGGCGCTGGCCCAGCCAACGGTGCTGGTGCACAGGGACTTTATGCCGCGTAACCTGATGGCCGGCGGCGGCGAGCCTGGCGTGCTCGACTTTCAGGATGCGGTCGTCGGCCCGGTTAGCTACGACGTTATTAGCCTGTTTCGTGATGCTTTTATTAGCTGGCCGCCCGAGCAGGTGCATGGCTGGTTGCTGCATTACTGGCGGCTGGCGCAGGAGTCAGGGTTGCCGGTGCCCGGGTCGTTTGCTGATTTTGTCCGCGATTGCGACCTGATGGGGCTGCAGCGCCACCTCAAAGTCATCGGTATTTTTGCCCGCATTTGCCACCGTGACGGCAAGCCGGCTTATCTGCGCGATGTGCCCCGGTTCTTTGCCTATATCCGCCCCGTGCTGGGCCGTTATCCGCAGTTGCGCCCATTGCAACAGCTGCTGGACAGCCTGCCGTTGCCGGAGGGTTGTCGATGAAGGCCATGATTCTGGCGGCAGGCAAGGGCGAGCGCATGCGCCCGCTGACCCTGCACACGCCGAAGCCGTTGTTGCCGGTGGCCGGCAAGGCGCTGATTGAATATCACATCGAGGCACTGGCGCGGGCCGGCTTTACCGAATTGGTGATCAATCATGCCTGGCTGGGCGAGCAACTGGAAACGGCGCTGGGTGATGGCAGCCGCTACGGCGTGAGCATCTGTTATTCACCGGAGGGGCAACCGCTGGAAACAGGTGGCGGTATTTTCAATGCCTTGCCGTTGCTGGGCGACGGGCCCTTTGTGCTGGTCAATGGCGATGTGTGGACGGATTACGACTTTGCCTTGCTGCCGCGCCAGCTGAAGGCTGACGCCCACCTGGTGCTGGTGGAAAATCCGCCGCATCACCCGCAGGGCGATTTTGCGCTGGTGGACGGATGGGTGCAGGCTCAGGGTGCGTCTTTGCTGACGTATGGCGGCATTGCGGTATTGAGGCCGCAATTGTTTGCCGGCTGTACAGCAGGGGCTTTCCCGCTGGCACCGCTGTTACGCAAAGCCATGGATGACGGGCGGGTGACTGGCGAGCAGCATGCCGGCCACTGGCTGGATGTGGGCACGGTCGAGCGGCTGGCGCAGGCTGAGCAATGGGTGTTGCAGGCATGATGCTGTCTGCCGGAGCGGTGTTTGTGCTGGCCATGCTGGGCTGGTGGCTGGCGAGCATTCCCGGCCTGCTATTGGGCACGGTGATGGGTGTATGGCTGGACCGGCATCTGGGGCCTGAAGGCTGGACAGCGGTGCGCAGCCGGCTGGCACCGCAGCGTAAAACCGCCAGCCAGCCGGACGGTACCATGCTGCAGTTCATGTTGCTGGGGCATCTGGCCAAGCTGAACGGGCGTGTGCTGCCGGCCCATATCCAGCAGGCACGCATCGAGATGCGCCGCCTTGGGCTGGAGGGCTATCCCTATCAGGCAGCCATTGCTGCGTTTAACCAGGGGAAGACCATGGAGCTGGCCGGTATGCGGCGCGGCTTGCAGAAGGGCTTTTCCGGCCTGGCAGCCGAGCAGTTGTTGCTGAGTGGCTGGAGGCTGGTATGGGCACAGGGGCGTGCCAGCCGTGAGCAGTATGAGGTGATGAAGTTGTGCGCGGGCTGGCTGTCAGTAAAGACGGAGCGCCTGTTGCAGCTGGAACAGCAGGTCAAGCCTGCGCCAAAGGCGACTGGAGGCATGAAAGTAAGGCTGAGCGAGCGTGACCGCGCGCTGCAGCTGCTGGGCCTGAAACCGCCGGTCGATGACTTTGCCGTGGTGCGCCGTGCCTACCGGCGCTTGTTGAGCGAACATCATCCTGATCGTTTGATTGGCATGGGGGCCAGTGCCGAGCAGGTGCAGCGGGCCAATGACAAGACGAGCGCGCTGCACGAGGCTTACAGCTTGTTGCGCCAGTATTACCGGGCGCGCTGAGGGCGGCAGGGCGGGGTTGCCCGCCCGGGTCAGGGGTTCAGGCCCTGCAGATAGTGGGACAGGACTTCGATGTCGGCATCGGTCAGGGTGGCCGCGATAGGGATCATTTCAGAGTTGGCGCGGCTTGGGTCCTTGCTGCGGAACAGGCCCAGCGCATGGCGGATATAGGCGGCACGCTGGCCGGCCAGGCGCGGCTTGTCAAAACCGCCCAGTCCCTCGCTACCGTGGCAGGCGGTGCATTGCAGGAAGCGCAGTTTGCCCTGCTCGGCCAGATCGGGGCGCTCGGATTCTTTTTCATGAACCTTTTGCATGCCGAAATAAAGGGCAATGTTGACGCGCTCTTCTTCAGTCAGGGTTTTTGCCAGCTTGCTCATCACGTAGTCGGTACGCTCGCCGGTGGCAAATTTCTCAAAGGCGGTAAACAGGTACTGGGGGTTCTGGGCCGCCAGGTTGGGGATGTCGTCACGGGTACTGTTGCCGTCCTTGCCATGACAGTAGCTGCACAGGGTGACACGTTCTTCGCCTTTGGCATAGGCCTGTCGGGTTAGCTCGGGATCGGATTGCAGGCGTTGCAGGCGCTGTAAGGCGTCCTGGATGTTGGATGCCTGGGCGTGCTGGATGCCGCCTGACATGAGCAGGATGGAAAGGCAGAGTGTGCGCAAGGAAACTGGTTTATGCATGGTCAGTCCGTTGTCGAATGATGGGGTGAATTGAAGCATTCAAGCCGAGTTTGGCCGAGTCAATGCTGATTTAAAACAAAAATATGGTTATTGCCCGCTGTCAAAAAGTATGAGACGCCCCTTGATGCGGCGCAGTGCCTCATTTTGCTGTAACGGGGCGACCGGTTCCCTGAGTACTACCTGTAGATAGCGGCTGTCGGGGTTGCGCTTGCTGGCGTCCAGTCTCCGCTTGGCCGTGCCGGCTGCCGCAGGTGCGTAATAATCGGTAACCGGCAGTTTACAGGCTCCGGCCAATGCTTCAAGAGACGCTGCGTCTTCGGGCAATCCTGACCCTGGCTGGGCAGGATGCAGCAGGATCAGTGCGTCTGGCGGTGCCGGCAAGTTACAGGCCGTATGAAGCAGCCAGTATGCTCCTTCACGCTGGCCCAGCAATATCAGGGGCCCCTGCTGCTCGCGGGCCATTTGTAGGGCTGCGTCCAGCAGGGTGTGCATGACTGTTTCGTAGCTGGCTGGCGGTTCGGGCGTGTCTTGCGCAGTGGATGCAAGGGGCACGGGATCGGACTGGCCGGCTTCGGGAAGGTCGCTGCCTGTCTCGTCCGGCTCGCCCTCTGGCGAAGTGTCCGTGTGTTCGGCCCCGCTATCGTCTGTTACGGGCGAATCGCTGCTGTTTTCGTCGTCATGCTGTTCATCGCTGTCGGCGGGCGGAACGGGCGGGGCGGATACCCGGAGTGCCATAAACTCCGGATCAGGTAGCTGCAGGCTGAGGCTGTGCCAGCCGGCATCAGGCAGCTGGCGGCGCAACAGGTCCAGCGTATCGGCGGTATCGGCAGGCTGTCTGTAGCCGGGCAGCAGTATGACCCAGCCACGGGCCGGAGCGCGGTTGGCAGGCAGGTACAATGCTCCGGCCTCAAGGTCGCCGGCTGTGAGGGGGCGGTATTCATCAGGATAGGTTTGCTGCAGTCGCAGCAGTTGCAGGTTGCTCCAGCTGCGCAGGGCGGGGCGCTCGACCGGTTCGGGAGCTGTGGACGCATCCCCGGTTTCAGCTGCCAGCTCGCTGCTTTCAGCAGTGCTGTCAGTGTTTTCGTCAGCCCGGGCCAGTGTTAGCAGGCAGCCCGCCAGCAGACAAAGCATCCATTTTTTCATCGGCTATTACCTGGCGGGAAAAGGCGCGTCCGCATCCTGTGCCTGGATGTGCTTGAGGTAGCGGCGGAAAATATGCGACAGCACGTCATTGGCATGCTGCAGTTCTTCGTTGCTCATCTGGCCGTCCAGTAGGTCGCTGGCGTCAAAGGCGTCGTCGGAGCCGTTGATGGCGGCCATTTTTAGAATCACATAGGCTTGCGAACGGTTGACGCTAACCCCTTCGCCACGGGCAAACATCAGGCCCAGCCTGAGCTGTGCGTCGGCGTGGCCCTGCAGGGATGCCTGCTCAAACCAGTGCAGCGCCTTGCCGTAGTCGCGTTCGGTCAGGATGCCGTCGTAAAAATAGTTGCCCAGCTGGTACTGGGCATTGGCGTGCCCGAGTTCGGCCTGCTGGATACACAGCTCAAGTTCGGCAGCCAGCAGCGGGCCATATTGCAGCGGCTGGCAGGTGCGCGGAGCGGCTTCGATCAGCAGCGGGGCGTCCTCTTCGGCATGAAGGGATGGCAGGGCCAGTGCAAGCAGTAGGCCGGGCAGGGTAAGATACGCCGCTTTCATGGGTACAAAGGGTCCGTGTCGGATGTGTCGTCAGGCCGGCATTGTAGCAAGATGAACAGCGTGCGCCCATGGCTGCAGCAGGGGCTGCGGATACCGCAACGGGCGCTTCTGAAAATGGTTGACTGATGCGCATTAAACAGAGACACCTTCCCGGCACCTTGCCGGACCTGCAGGGCCTGCCGCCACTGCTGACCCGCATTTATGCCGCCCGTGGCGTATGCCATGCCCGCGAGCTGGATACCGGTCTGCAGCAGCTGGAACCTTACCATTCCCTTAAAGGGATAACGGCGGCGGTTGAGCTGCTGCTGGATGCCATTGAGCAGCAACAGCGCATTCTGATTGTGGGTGACTTTGATGCCGATGGTGCTACTGCTACCGTCACCGGCCTGCTGGGCCTGCGCATGCTGGGTGCGGAGGATGTGCACTATCTGGTGCCCAACCGTTTTGACTGCGGTTATGGCCTGAGCCCGGAGATTGTTGCCGCTGCCCGCGAGCTGTCGCCGGACCTGCTGGTGACGGTGGACAACGGCATTTCCAGTATTGAAGGGGTGGCGGCGGCGCAAGCTGCGGGCATGCGCGTGCTGATTACCGACCACCACCTGGCGGGCGAGCAGTTGCCGGCTGCCGATGCCATCGTCAACCCCAACCAGCCGGGCTGTGACTTCCCCAGTAAGGCGCTGGCTGGCGTCGGAGTGATGTTTTACGTGCTGCTGGCGCTGCGCGCCCGCATGCGCGAACTGGGCCACTTTGAGCACCGGCCTGCGCCTAATCTGGCCGAGCTGCTGGATCTGGTGGCACTGGGTACCGTGGCCGACGTGGTGCCGCTGGATGCCAATAACCGCATTCTGGTGCAGCAGGGGCTGGCGCGCATTCGTGCCGGACGCACCCGTCCGGGTATCCGTGCCCTGATTGAAACTGGCCGGCGCAGCCTGTCGCAGCTGGTGGCCATGGATCTGGGCTTTATCGTTGGCCCGCGCCTGAATGCGGCCGGGCGCATGGACGATATGAGTATCGGTATTGAATGCCTGCTGGCAGCGGATGAGTCGTCCGCTTTGCGGCTGGCGCAGCGTCTGGAAGAACTTAACCAGCAACGCCGGCAGGTGGAGCAGGGCATGCAGCAGGATGTAACACAGCAGTTGCAGGCGCTGGACATGGAACAGCTGCCCTTCGGTCTGTGCGTCTACCAGCCGGACTGGCACCAGGGCGTCACCGGCATTCTGGCTGCGCGGCTGAAAGAAAAGCATCACAGGCCGGTGATCGCCTTTGCCGATGCCGGTGATGGCCAGCTTAAAGGCTCGGCACGTTCGGTGCCGGGCCTGCATATCCGTGATGCGCTGGATGCGGTGGCGACCCGCAACCCTGGCCTGATCAGCAAGTTTGGTGGACATGCCATGGCTGCCGGCCTGACGCTGGCCCGTGAGCATTTTGAGCGCTTTGCGGCGGCCTTTGATGCCTGTGTACGCGAGCATTTGGGCGAAGACGACCTGCAGGGGCTGTGGGTGACAGACGGCGAGCTGGCCGAGAACGAGTTCCAGCTGGAACTGGCCCGCCAGCTGCGCATGGCCGGCCCCTGGGGGCAGCAATTCCCCGAGCCCAGTTTCCATGGCCGTTTCCGGTTGCTGGAGCAGCGACTGGTGGGCGAGCGCCACCTTAAACTGGTCTTGCAGCCGGAACAGGGGCGGGTATCGGTGGAAGCCATTGCCTTTAATGTGGACCTGCAGCAGTGGCCCAACCCTAATATCCGCTATGCCGAAATGGCCTACCGGCTGGACGTCAACGAGTTTCGCGGACGTGAAAGCCTGCAGCTGATGGTGGAGCATCTGGTGGCGGTTATTTGATTTTTGCCTGCTGGTGTGGCGTCGCAGGCAGGACACTACGCAAAGCTACGCTGCCACGGCCTGTGGCCATGGCGCTAAATGCTTTGCTCCGGTCCTGCCTGCGACGCAATACACCCTTGGCGTTTGGGTGGGAGTGGCCCGGCTATGCCGGGCTGCTGTCGCGCGGGGTTGGTTGAGCGGTGTGCCTGCTGGTGGGGCAGCGTGAGCAGGGCGCTACGCAAAGCTACGCTGCCACGGCCTGTGGCCATGGCGCTAAATGCTTTGCTCC
>CAZVDA010000001.1:41288-41769 GCA_964625365.1 uncultured Thiopseudomonas sp.
GGTCCTGCCCACGCTGCAATACACCCTTGGCGATTGGGGGAGGGTGGCCCGGCTGTGCCGGGCTGCTGTCGCTCGGGTGGCAGAGTTTGTTGTTTGGCGTACAGCGTGGGTGGGTGCCTTATGTCATTCCGCGCGTAACGAAGTGAAGTCGCGGAATCCAGATGCCTGTGTGCCAACAACTGAAATAGCGCGCCCCGGTTCAAACGGTTTCGAAATTGTTTGTAGCACCAGAATCCCTGTCCCGTGCCGCATCAAGTGCAGCACCACGCGACAGCAGTCCGGCGCAGCCGGACCATAACTCCCCGACAACGCCGCGGTGTATTGGCTGGCGGTCAAGGGCAGGGCCCGGCATTTAGCGCCATGGCCGCAGGCCGTGGCAGCGTAGCCGGGTCCTGCCCTTGACCGCCAAAGCCCCACCAAAGGCAAAAAAAACTCCCCCCAAAGCCCCACCAAAAGGCAAAAAAACCTTCCCAAAACCCGC
>CAZVDA010000002.1:0-37059 GCA_964625365.1 uncultured Thiopseudomonas sp.
GGAACGTGCGCCATGGTAACGGAACGCCTTTCTGGCGAACCAGGCATTGGGTAACCATGCAATGCAGCCTCCCAGCATTACCGAGTAACCGCTGGTAAATTCTGACCAACACCATGCAAACGTGCCGATCAGCAAACAGACTGCAAGCTGCACCAACAGCACCTTTGACACTTCCAGCTGCCAGAATGGTACCTGGTGGCGGATTGCCATGCTGTTACTCCTGCTTTAGCCGTGTAGTGGTTACATGCAGACACTATAAAATTGCGCTGAGAGTATAGGGCGCGCGGCTTTAGCATTCAACTCAAATGTCACTTTTTATGACCAAGTGTTGACCTCAGCAGTTTTTTCTTGCCGCACTGCTACCAAAGTCATACACAGCCGCCCTTGCCTTTGTGCCTATCTCAATGAATACGCTGCAGTACAGCCTGCAATTCTTCCAAGGTTGCATACTGAATCATCAATTGACCTTTCCCCTTATTGCCATGCTTGATACGCACCATGGCACCCAGCCGCTCGGCAAGCTTTTGCTCCAGCCGGCGAATATCGGGGTCTTCCTGCCGGACTACCGCTTCTTTTTTCGGCTCGCGGGCTGCACGTACATAAGCCTCGGTCTGGCGTACGTTCAAGCCTTCTGCCGCCACATGACGCGCTGTTTCCGCCTGGCTCGCTTCCGGCATGCCCAGAATGGCACGGGCATGGCCCATTTCTATATCGCCGTGGGCGACTAGCGTCTTGACCTCCTCCGGCAAGATCAGCAAGCGCAACAAGTTGGCAACGGTGGCGCGCGATTTACCCACCGCGTCTGCCACTTCCTGCTGGGTCAGCTCATATTCTTGCTGCAGTCGTTGCAGCGCGATGGCTTCCTCGACTGGGTTCAGGTCTTCACGTTGAATGTTCTCGATCAGCGCCATGGCAATGGCTGCTTCATCCGGCACATCGCGCACAAGGGCGTCAATTACCGTCATTCCGGCTAGCTGAGCAGCACGCCACCGGCGTTCGCCAGCAATAATTTCATGGCCGCCCTCTACCTTGCGCACCACAATGGGCTGCATAACGCCCTGCGCCTTGATTGAACGCGCCAGCTCCTCAAGGCTGACGGGGTCCATATCCTTGCGCGGCTGGTACTTACCTGGGCGAATACTATCCAGCGCTAGGCTCTGCAGGTGATTGTCCTGTGCTTGCCCGGCTGCTGCGGTGTCGGCGGCATCCGTTTTGTCAGCCGGATTAACCGCCTTAGCGGATGTTGATCCCAGCAAGGCATCTAGGCCGCGGCCCAGCCCTCGTTTTTTAACTGCCATTAGTGATTCCTGTTACTTGTCGTGCTGCGCTGACGCTGGCGTTGTCGTTTGACCAGCTCGGTGGCCAGCGCCAGATAGGCCTGCGCACCCTTGGATTGCTTGTCATAACCCAGCGCTGCCATGCCATGGCTGGGCGCTTCGGCCAGTCGCACATTACGTGGTATCAGCGTTTCAAACAGCTGATCGCCAAAATATTCTTTAAGTTGTTCCGTCACATCCATGGTCAGACTCAGCCTAGGGTCGTGCATGGTCATCAGGATGCCTTCGATTTCCAGTTGCGGATTAAGGCGTTCAGTAATTCGCTGAATACTGCCAACCAGATCCGTCAGTCCTTCCATGGCGTAATATTCACACTGCATGGGAATCAGCACGCTGTCCGCAGCAACCAGCGCGTTGACCGTCAGCATGTTGAGCGACGGCGGGCAATCAATCAGGATGTAATCATAATTGTCGCGCACCGGTGCCAGTGCTTCCTTGAGCCGAGCCTCGCGGTCCGGCATGTCGAGTAACACCACTTCAGCGGCGGTCAGATCACGGTTAGCCGGCAGCAGTTGATAACCGCACTGCTCAGAATAGTGCATGGCATCCACCAAGCTGGCCTGACCGGTCAGTACATCCAACACCGAAAAATTCAGATCCAACTTATCCACACCGCTGCCGGTGGTGGCATTGCCCTGTGGATCTAGGTCCACCAACAATACATGACGGCGGTTTTCAACCAGCGAAGCGGCCAGATTGATGCAGGTGGTGGTTTTGCCAACGCCGCCTTTCTGGTTGGCTATTGCTATAACTCTGGCCACTATGCGTGCGCTCCGTTTTTACCCAGTATCAACAGGTGCCGCTGTCCTTGGCAGCCCGGCACATTGAGGCGGTGACATTGGTGCACCACAAAACCATTGTCCAGCTGGCTCAGCTCATCGTCGGGCTCAATGCCCTTCATGGCTAACCAGCGCGTGGCGCTATTGCCCACATGGGCCGTCCAAGCCGTGAAATCAGGCAACGAACTAAAGGCCCGCGAGATGATGCCATCATAGGGCTGCTCAACCTGATGGTCTTCAATGCGCTGATGGTGCACCTGCACATTGTCTAGCCCCAGTTCCAGTTTGACCTGGGTAAGAAAGCGGGTTTTTTTACCATTACCGTCCAGCAGCGCAAAGCTTTTTTCTGGTTGCATGATGGCCAAAATAATACCCGGCATACCGCCACCGCTGCCCACATCCAGCCAGCGTTCACCGCTTACGTGCTGCACATAACCCAGCACGCTGAGGCTGTCGAGCAGGTGCCGAGACACCATTTCATCTGGGTTGCGCACGGCAGTTAGGTTGTAGGCTTTGTTCCACTTGATCAACAGTGTCAGGTAAGCCAGCAGCTGCTGTTCCTGTGATGCGGTCAGTTCAATACCGAGTGTGCGTGCACCCTTGGTCAGGGCCTGACGCTGGGCAGGGGTAATGCTCATGGATCAGCAGACTCCAGGGCCGCTGTGGCCTGACGTTTTTTTAGATGGATCATCAACAGAGATATGGCTGCCGGCGTCACACCGGGAATACGCGACGCCTGCCCCAGTGTGGCGGGACGGGTTGTTTCAAGTTTGCTCTGAATTTCTTTAGACAGACCCGAGATCGCGCTGTAATCGATGCTCTCAGGCAAACGGATGTCTTCGCTGGCCCGCAGCCGAGCAATTTCATCCTGCTGGCGGGCAATGTAGCCTGCGTATTTAGTACGAATTTCGACCTGTTCAGCAGCGAGCACATCGTCCAGCCCCTGACCCGTTACCGCCTTAAGCCCCACATAGTCAACTTCGGGACGGGCCAACAAATTCAGCAGATTATACTCATGTGCCAGCGGAATGTTAAAGTGCGTAGCCACTGCGTCGCCCAGCTCGGTTGCCGGACGTATCCAGGTGCTGCGCAGACGTTGTTCTTCCTGCTCGATGGCTTCGCGCTTAGCCTCAAATGCCGCCCAGCGCACATCGTCAACCAGTCCCAGCTCCCTGCCTTTTTCCGTCAGGCGCATATCCGCATTGTCTTCACGCAAAATCAGCCGGTATTCCGCCCTTGAGGTAAACATGCGGTACGGCTCTTTGGTGCCCAACGTAATCAGATCATCAATCAGCACGCCGACATAAGCCTCATCGCGTCTGGGCGTCCAACTGTCTTTGCCTTGCGCCTGCAGGGCGGCGTTGCAGCCAGCCAACAGCCCCTGCACAGCAGCTTCTTCGTAGCCGGTGGTGCCGTTAATCTGTCCCGCAAAAAACAGGTTATTGATATGGCGGCATTCTAGGTTGTATCTGAGGTCGCGCGGGTCAAGGTAATCGTATTCGATGGCGTAGCCCGGGCGCATGATATAGGCGTTTTCTAGCCCTTCCATCGAGCGCACCAAATCCAGCTGCACGTCAAAGGGCAGTGAAGTCGAAATGCCGTTGGGGTACAGCTCATTGCTGGTTAAGCCTTCGGGCTCAAGAAAAATCTGATGGCTGTCCTTGTCGGCAAAACGGGTGATTTTGTCTTCAATTGATGGGCAATAGCGCGGACCAGCCCCTTCAATCACGCCGGTAAACATGGGCGAGCGATCCAAACCTGCACGAATGATGTCGTGGGTACGCTCATTGGTACGCGCAATCCAGCAACTGACTTGCCGTGGATGCTGTTCAACCTTGCCCAGATAGGACATCACCGGCAATGGGTTGTCGCCGGCTTGCTCAATCAGCTTGCTGTAATTCACGCTGCGTGTATCGATTCGTGGTGGGGTTCCGGTTTTTAGGCGACCAATCCGCAGCGGCAACTCACGCAGACGTTGTGCCAGAGCATTGGCAGGCGGGTCGCCAGCACGGCCACCGGCATGATTTTGCAAACCAATATGGATGGTTCCGCCCAAGAAAGTTCCGGTGGTCAGTACCACACTGGCTGCATAAAAACGCAGGCCCATCTGGGTGACTACACCGCAAACTGTGTCTTTTTCAACAATCAAATCATCAGCGGCTTGCTGGAACAGCCAGAGGTTAGGCTGATTTTCGAGGGTATGACGAATAAACGCTTTGTACAGGGCGCGATCTGTTTGCGCGCGAGTGCCACGCACTGCCGGCCCTTTACGGCTGTTAAGCACACGAAATTGAATGCCGGCATGGTCTGCAGCCATGGCCATGGCTCCGCCGAGCGCATCCACTTCTTTGCACAAATGGCTTTTACCAATACCGCCAATGGCTGGGTTGCAGCTCATCAGCCCTAGGGTGTCGATATTGTGAGTTAGCAGCAGCGTTTTTACGCCCATACGGGCAGCCGCCAATGCGGCTTCGGTACCGGCATGGCCGCCACCAATGACGATTACGTCAAAACGGGAAGGGTAATCCACCATGTGCCTCGAAATAAGGGTTGATCCGGTTGGCTGTGCCGTTGGGTAAAACGATGCCACCGGGTGACGTAAAGACGCCGATTCTAGCAGCTTAGCTGGCGTTGGGTAAAAAAGCTCCACAGGCAAACGGCGTGATAAATAAAAGTAAAAAAATTCAAAATAAAGAAAAGCTTATTTTTATTGTTATATTTAAGCAGGCCATTTTCTGTGGAAAACTATATAAATCTGTTTATTTTCAATAAATTAAAGACAAGATAAATCTGCTGAAAAGCGCTGGGTAACCCATAGCATATCCGTTGCATGACCTGTGGGTAAGCTGCTCAGTTATCCACAGCCCAAGTTACTCAAGCGTTTGAGGGCAGCTTATCAACCAACTAGATGAGGGCTTATGCACAGGGCTTATGGACGAGAAAAATCAACCTGCGCGCGGCGCAAGGCAGAAAACTTGTGGAGTGGGAGACGGCAAAGAGCATTGCCGAAAAAAAACCGGGCAGAGAACACTGCCCGGTTACAGATGGCGCTAAATTATTTGCCCATCAGCATTTGCACGGTGGCAATTTCTTCTTCATCAAGGTCGATGATATTGGCGACAGCTGGGGCGATGGAAAATTTAGCCTGACCGTACTGAGTAAAGGCAACATTGACGTCCATAAACGCCTGCTTGCCTTCAATGACATAGGTGTAACGGTCATTGACGCGAATAACCTGGCCTTTGTCGTTCAGGTAAACAATGGAGTCAACCTGCTCATTGGGGCTGTCTAGGGTTTCGGCTTCTTCCAGGCCGGCGATGATCTGCGCTTTGATTTCATCGGCAATGGTGCTTTGCTGCAGACGCTCACGGAATTGGCTGAGCATGGCGCGCTCAAAATCTTTCCTTTGTTCAGGGCTCAGCACCAGACTGATCGCCGTTTTCACCTCGGCCTGCTTAGTTTCACCCAAATCCTGCAACTGGAAGCTGCTTTCTGGCAGCTCCTGGCTGGCTTTTTCTGCTACATCAAATGCAATTTCGAAAATCTGTCTGGCGGCGTCAAATGCGGTTTCTAGCTCTTGCTGCTGTTCTTCATCCAGTTGCAGGCTGGATTTTTTCAGGCGCACAAATTTATTTTGGTAGCGCTCGACCAAGCTGGCAGCATCAGGCTGAAACATCTGCATGGCATTGATGATGTCGGCGGGATCAATAACGATGTGCTCTTGTTTCAGATCAATGCTCATCGGCAGTTTGACCTGGAACATGGCGGCTTTAACCTCTGGGGTCACTTCAAACTGCTTGCCAGCCATGTCAACCGCACCGTTAAGCTGCAGCTTGATATTGGCGAGCATGGGTTCAAATTGGCCGCCGTCTAGTTTGATATCGGCATTGAAGTTGTACTGGGCGGTAGGCTCTGTCAGCTGTTGGTAGCCCTCAAGGTAGAGGGTCTTGGCAGATTTTTTCTCGGCTTCCTGGCCACAAGCCGTTAGTAGGAGTGCCAGAGCGGCGGGTAAGGCAAATTTCAGGGTACGGTTAAGCATGAATCGCTCCTGCGATTGTGGATAAGAAGCGGGATTTTAGCACTTGCCTGTAAGTTGAGGCGTGATGCTTTCGACTATCGCCTACTTACCAATGCAGAAACTGGAAAAAATACGCCCCAACAGGTCATCGGCGCTAAATTCGCCGGTAATTTCGCCCAGATGCTGCTGGGCTATGCGCAGGTCTTCGGCCGCCAGCTCGCCCGCTTTGCTGTGGATAAGTTGTTCATAAGCCTTGTGCAAACTGTGGCTGGCGTGCTCAAGTGCTTGTAAATGGCGGCGTCTGGCGCTGAAAGTACTTTCGCTGGTCTGTTGATAACCCATGCAGGCTTTCAGATGATCACGCAATAATTCAATGCCCAACCCTTGTTTGGCCGACAGGCTGATGCTGCTGTGGCCGTCAGCAAAATCCTGTACGGCGCAGGGCTCGCCGGATAAATCCGCCTTGTTACGGATCAGGGTTACCTTGCCCATGGGCGGGGCGGCATGCAGAAACTCAGGCCACAAAGCAAAGGGATCAGCGGCTTCATGGCTGGTGCTGTCCACTACCAGTAGGATACGGTCGGCCTGATCAATGGCCTTAAGTGCGCGCTGCACACCGATCAGCTCCACCGTATCGCTGGTCTGGCGCAGGCCAGCGGTGTCGGTCATGTGCAGTGGCATGCCATCAATGTGGATATGTTCTTTCAGGGTGTCACGGGTGGTGCCGGCTATGTCGGTGACAATGGCCGCTTCATGGCCGGCCAATGCATTAAGTAAACTGGATTTGCCGGCATTGGGCCGGCCGGCGATCACCACATTCATGCCATCACGCAGTAAAGCGCCCTGCCCTGCCTGCTTTTGCACGTCGGTTAAACGCTCGCGAACCGCTTCCAGCCTGGCCAAAATCTGACCGTCGGCCAGAAAATCAATTTCTTCTTCGGGAAAGTCGATGGCAGCTTCGACATGAATCCGCAGCTCAATCAGCTGCTCGGTCAAGCCATGCACATGCCGGGAAAATTCACCCTGCAACGAGCGCACCGCATTGCGTGCTGCCTGCTCAGAACTGGCTTCGATTAAATCAGCAATGGCTTCGGCTTGGGCCAAATCCAACTTGTCATTTAAAAAAGCGCGCTCGCTAAACTCACCTGGACGTGCCAGCCGTGCGCCCAGCGCTACGCAGCGCTTTAACAGCAGATCAAGGATCACTGGCCCGCCATGGCCTTGCAGTTCCAGTACGTCTTCGCCGGTAAAGGAATGCGGCCCCTTGAATAGCAGAGCAATCCCTTCATCCAGCACCAAGCCAGAGTCATCCACAAAGCTGCCGTAGTGGGCATAACGCGGTTGTAAATTGGCCCGACAGATTGCTTGGGCAATTTCAGCCACCAATGGACCGGACACCCGAACAATGCCAACACCGCCGCGCCCTTGGGCAGTGGCAATGGCGGCAATGGTATCTTGTGGATAACTCATGGGATAACACTCTGCTAAAACGAACCGACCCCGCATGATAGCGGGGCCGGTTCAGGTTGCAACAGCTTGTGGACAAGCTGTGTCAGTTTTTGTTTGCCGTGGCTTTTTCAATCTGGCGAGTGATGTACCACTGCTGCGCAATAGACAACAGGTTGTTCACCACCCAGTACAGCACCAGACCTGCTGGGAACCATAAGAAGAAGAAGGTGAAGATAATTGGCAGCAGCTTCATGATTTTCGCCTGCATGGGGTCGGGCGGTGCTGGGTTCAGCAGTTGCTGCACAAACATGCTGGCACCCATGATGATCGGTAGGATAAACAGCGGGTCCTTGATCGACAGGTCGGTAATCCAGAACATCCAAGGCGCTTGGCGCATTTCTACGCTTTCCAGCAGCACCCAGTACAGTGATAGGAACACCGGCATCTGCACCAGAATCGGCAAGCAGCCACCCAGCGGGTTAATTTTTTCTTTTTTGTACAGCTCCATCATGCCCTGAGACAGTTTTTGACGATCATCGCCCGCCTGTTCTTTCAGTGCCTGAATTTTCGGAGCAACGGCACGCATGCGCGCCATGGAGCGGTAGCTGGCCGCCGATAGCGGGAAGAACACCAGCTTAATCAACAGCGTCAGTACAATAATTGACCAGCCCCAGTTGCCCAGCATGCTGTGGATAACAGTCAGCAGCCAAAAAATAGGCTGAGCCAAGAACCACAGAAAGCCATAGTCAACGGTAAGCTCAAGGCCGGGTGACAGTTTTTTCAGGGTTGTCTGGTTTTTAGGGCCGGCATACAAAGTGGCATCCATACGGGCATGTTCGCCAGCAGCAACCTGCACTGTGGGGCCGGTATAACCAATGATGTAATTGCCGGCAGCGTCTTTGCGGGTGCTGATGTTGTTGGTGCTATCCGCAGTGGGTACCCAAGCAGTGACAAAATAATGTTGCAGCCAAGCTACCCAGCCGCCTTCAATGCTTTGCTTGAAGTTTTTGTCATCCATGGTGCCCATTTTCAGCTTTTTGTAAGGCTCGTCGGGCGTCCACAGGGCAGCACCCAAGTAGGTTGCGGTACCGGTTGCGGTGGTGGATGAAGGATCGCCCTGACCATCACGCTTAAGCTGAGCAAACAGGTTGCCGCGCCAAGGTTCTTCACTCTGGTTATCCACCAGATGGCTGACGCCAATCTGATAAGCCTTCTCGTTTACACAGTTTTTCTTGCGTTGTTCGATATCACGCGCGCTGCATGTTTCATTCAAGCCACGATGAAAGGTAAAGCGTTTGGTGTAGGTAACGCCATTTTCACTGAATTGCAAATCCACATCCAGCCTGTCCTGGCCGGGCTGCAATACATAATCCTGTTGTGCGCTGGCATACAAAGGACGGCCACTGCTGCGGGCATCCGGTCCGTTACTGCCGACCAGCCCGCTTTGTGCCACATAAAGACGCTCGCCACTGTTTTCAAACAGCTGGAAAGGCACATCGGGCTGGCTTGAACGCTTGGGATACTGACTTAAACGCAGATCGACAATATCACCTCCCTGCGGGTCAATCGCCAGTTGTAAAACGTCAGTTTCGACACGGATAAGCGCATTGTTGGCGACGTTGGCGACAGGAACAAGACCATTGCCTTCATCGGCCTGCTCGTCGCTGGCCACCGGCAGGTCATCGCTAACAGAGCCTGATGCTGGCAAATCGCCCGCGACTGCATTTTGGGTGATGGCAACAGTGCCAGCCTGATCGCCGTAGTCATTGTTCCACTGCACCACCAGTGCATAGGAAACAATGGCAAGACCCAGGATTAAAACTGTACGCTTAATATCCATAATTACTTGGCCAAGGAAGATTGATCGGAAACGGGGGGAACAGGGTCGAAGCCACCGGAATGCCAGGGATTGCAGCGACCCAACCGGCGCGCTGCCAGCCAGCTGCCACGCAAACTGCCATGTTGCTCAATGGCTTCAATGGCATAGGCGGAACAACTGGGATAAAAACGGCAGTGACTGGCCATCAGCGGACTAATGGCGTAGCGATAGAACCGGATGGGTAATATCACCAACTTACGCATGCTTTTGACCTGCCTGAACAGCAGATGGGTCGGATGCCGCCTGGTACTGGCGTAACAGCCGGCCAAATTGTTTATCCAGTTCCTGGCGTAGTTCGCTGGTAGTCAGCTGATCTACGCCCCTGCGGGTAATCAGAACAATATCCACACAGGGCAGATTCGTTTGATGCAGTCGAAAATATTCACGGAACTGTCGCTTGATCCGGTTGCGCGCCACGGCAAGTTTGCTGTTTTTCTTGCCTGCTACCAGCCCTATGCGGGCATGACAGCTCTGGTTATGACGCGCCAGAACCAGAATGCAACGGCCTGACAAGCGAAAATCAGGTGAATCAAAGACCGCCTTGAACTGTTTTGCGTCAAGCAGCCGTTTTTCGCGGCCAAATCCTTGATTCATTCGTTGTTATCAGGCGCTCAGACGCTTGCGGCCTTTGGCACGGCGACGGGCCAGAACGGCACGGCCGCCCTTGGTAGCCATACGGGCACGGAAACCGTGGTCACGCTTGCGCTTGATAACGCTGGGTTGAAAAGTACGTTTCATGGTGTTGATACCTGATACTTCAGTGGACAAATGGGTCCCGAAGTGGTCCCCGCTCAAAACAAGACTGGCGATTCTAGTGACTTTCGTGTGCAAGGTCAACGATTGCGCGGCTTTCAGATTGCTGTGCTTAAGGCGTATACGCCGGGATTTTTACGTCTGTATCCGCCTTGCAAAGCACGGTTCCAAATCACAGGTTGCAGTGGATAAAAAATAGAAAAAAATCTTAAAAATATAAAAGCTTGTTTTTTATGTTTATTTTTAGTGGCCGCTTTAGCAGTTGAAAAGCTCAGATTTTATTTTTAAATCATTAGCTTATGAAAATCATAAAGCTGTTGCCAAACTGCGGGTTAGCTGTCCGCAGCTTTGGCATGAGCTGTGGGTAACTAGCGCTGTTATCCACAGGCCGAATAATTCAGGGTTTATCGACAGGCTTATCAGCAGTGCTTGAGTGCGCTTTTCCACAGAGCTTAAGCACGCGTTGCCAGTCAAAAAAAGGGCCAGGATCGGTTTTTCTGCCCGGTGCAATATCGCTGTGGCCACAGATGCGGGCTGGAGTGATCTGCGGGTAGTGGTGCATCAGTTCTGTGACCAGTGCAGTCAGGGTCTGGTATTGCAGGTCGGTAAAGGGCTGGGTGTCGGTGCCTTCCAGCTCGATACCGATGGAGAAGTCATTGCAATGACTGCGCCCCTGAAAACTGGATTGCCCAGCGTGCCAGGCGCGGTCATTGCAGCTGACAAATTGGGTTAGCTGGCCGCAGCGCTCAATAAAGAAGTGGGCCGACACCCGCAGCTCAAGGATGCTGTCGAGAAAAGGGTGTTGCCCGCTGGGTAGCTGGTTGGTGAATAAGGCATCGACCATGCCGGTGCCAAATTCATCGGGTGGCAAGCTGATGTTGTGGATAACCAACAGGGATATTTCATTGTCTGGGCGCTGGTTGTGGTTGGGCGAGGCCAATTGGCGGGCGGGGCTGATCAGGCCGCTGGCGGGATTGAGGTGCAGTGTGCAAATAGCCATAAGTAAAACCGGTCTTTGAAAAAATTCTGTTAAAATGCCCGATTTTCAGGGCATTGGCCGAAGTGGGCGAAAAAAAGGCGGGCGCAATACGCATGAAGTTTGATATCGCTGGCTGGCAAGCCTGGGCACCGGGGTTGGCTACTGAGCAGCACTGGCAACAGTGGTGTGCACAGCCTTATATAGCCACTGGGCCCTTGCAGCCGGATCTGTCTTTTTTACCCGCCATGCAGCGCCGCCGCCTGAGTCCGCTGGCACGTATGGTATTCCAGACCGGCTGGCCGTTGGCGGAACAAACCGGCAAACAGCCGGTGGTTTTTTGTTCACGTCATGGTGAGACACCGCGCAACTTAGGTTTATTGACTGCGCTGGGCCAAGGCGAAGCGCTGTCGCCGACCCATTTTAGCTTGTCGGTGCACAACGCGATTATTGGCTTGTGGTCGATTTTTCGAGAAGACGACAGTGAAATGACGGCATTGGCAGCCAGCCATGCCGGATTGGAGCTGGCGGTGCTGGAAGCCGTTTTGTTGTTGCAGTCGGGTGCTGCTTCGGTACTGGTATTGCTGGCAGAAGATGAACAACCGCAGCTGTACCGCCCTTGGATTGATGATGTGCCCTTTGCCCATGCGCTGGCGTTACAGATTGTGCCAGGTGGCGTCTGGCAGTTGGAGCCGTCTGCGCAACAACTGCCTGAGTGCCGTAATCCGCTGTGTCCGCCTGCGCTCACGTTATTGCCCTTGTTGTTGGGCGAGCAGAAAACCTTGCAGACAGGCAACTGGCGCTGGAGCCGAGTATGAAAGACAGCTATAGCCCGCCCAAGGCTTGGCGCTTACTGTTTACCGGCTTGAGTTTTACCCTATTTGGTTTAGGCGGGCTGCTGCTGCGGCTGGTTTGCTTCCCTTTGGTGAGGCTGTTGTACCCTGATCCGCTGGTGCAACGCAGGCGCTCTAGAATGCTGGTGCAGTACGCCTTTCGTTATTTTGTCTGCTTTATGCACCGCACCGGCGTAATTACTTGGCATATCAGTCACCCTGAGCGGCTAGGAAAGCCCGGCCAAATGGTGGTGGCTAATCATCCGTCACTGATTGACGTCGTTCTGTTGATTGCCTGTATCCGCGATGCAGGCTGCGTCGTCAAACAGGGCTTGTGGGACAATCCCTTTACCCGTGGGCCGGTACAGGCAGCGGGTTATATTAGCAACGACGCCAGTGTGGAAATGATTGAAAACACCGCGCAGGCACTGCGCGAGGGCCAGACCCTGGTTATCTTCCCTGAAGGTACTCGCACCACACCCGGCCAGATGCCACGTTTTCACCGAGGTGCAGCGGCGATTGCCATACGGGGTGCGCGTTGCGTTACACCGGTGGTGATCCGCGTCAACCCCACGACCTTGACCAAGGCCGAGCCCTGGTACAGGATTCCTTCCCGACGGGTGCACTTTAGCCTCGAAGTGGGGGAAGCAATTGATCCACAACACTTTGCACAACAGGCACCTGCGCCCATTGCCTCGCGCCGGCTGGATGCGCTGCTCCATGATTACTTCGTACAGGAACTGACAAAAAATGAGCGATCTGCACCTTGAAATAAAAAACCTTATTATTGATGCCCTTGGGCTTGAAGACATGACTGCTGCGGATATCGACAGCGCCGCGCCTTTGTTTGGTGAAGGGCTGGGGCTGGATTCGGTGGATGCACTGGAGCTGGGCTTGGCCATCCAGAAACACTTTGGCATCAAAATTGACGCCGATTCCCGTGATGTTCGCCAGCACTTCGCCAGCGTAGACAGTCTGGCCGCCTTTATTGCCGACAAGAAAAACTGATCAGGAGTAAGCACGATGCAAAGCCGTGACGCTATTTTCGCCCTGCTGCGTGATGCGCTGGTTGAGCTGTTCGAGCTGGAGCCGGAGCAGATCAGCCTTGAGTCCAACCTCTATCAAGACCTAGAAATCGACAGCATTGATGCCATCGACCTGATTGACCACCTCAAGCAACAGACCGGCAAAAAAATTGCCGCCGAAAATTTCAAAGCCGTGCGCACCGTGGCTGATGTGGTTGAGGCCATTGCCGGCCTGATGAACCCGCCCGAGTGATGAAAGCGCTGTTGGCGGCGCTGCTGGTTATTACCGGTGTGCTCTATCCTTTTGCCGTGTATTACGGCTTTGAGCTGCTGTCGCCACGTTATTTTGCATTGGGCCTGGCTGTTATTTGGCTGCTGCGCAGCGTGGTGGCGCGCAGCCGGCAAAACGGGCTGATGTTGCTTGCAGTATGGGCATTTTGTGCATTGCTGTTTGCCGTCAACCAGCCGCACCTGCTGCACTGGTATCCGGTGCTGGTCAATGCGTTGCTGATGTCGATATTTGCCGCCAGTTTGCTCAGTGGCCCGCCGGTTATCGAGCGGCTGGCGCGCTTGCAAGAGCCAGATTTGCCACCGCGTGCGGTGGCCTATACACGCAAAGTAACTGTGGCATGGGTACTGTTTTTTGCCGCCAACGCGAGTGTGGCAGCGGCGTTGACCCTGTGGGCACCGCGCAGCTGGTGGCTGTTGTATAACGGATTGATTGCTTATTTTCTGATTGGCCTGATGTTTTGCATTGAATGGCTGATCCGCCAACGGGTAAAAAAAGCCGATGAGCTGGATTGATATTGCGGACTTGTTGGTGCGGCGCCATGCACAGGTGCTGGCCGGCCCGCAGCTGCTGACACATGACGCGCTGGCGGAGCAGGCACTGCGCTTGGCCGCTTGGTTGCAACAGCAGGGCGTGCACAAATTGGCGGTCTATGAACTGGATGCCGGTAATTTGGCTGTGGTCGCGCTGGGTGCTTGGCGCGCTGGGGTCGAACTGGTATTGCCCGGCGATGACCGGCCACAAACCCGTCAGCGCTTACAACATGCGGGCTGTTGGTGGCTGGAGCCTGACCAGCAACGGCAGTGGCAGGGCAGCGCGCCTTTGCCGGCGGCACGGCTGGAGATGGACCGCCCGTTGTTGACGCTTTCTACCTCCGGCTCCACGGGCCAGCCGAAGCTGATCCAAAAAACTTTATCCCAGCTGCACAACGAGCTACAGGTGCTGGAGCACCTCTGGGGTGCTGAGCTTGAACAGGCCGTTTTTTTGGGCAGCGTGATTACCCAGCATATTTATGGGCTGCTGTTTCGCTTGCTGTGGCCGCTGTGTGCCGGCCGTTATTTCATCCGCCAGCATTTGCCGTTTGCCGAAGAAATCCAGCAGCACAGCATGGCCTGTCTAACCGAAGGACGCCCCTTTGTTTGGGTGTGCAGTCCGGCCTTGCTCAAACGTATGGGCGACAATCTGGACTGGAACCGGCTGGCGGCGGTGAAGCGGGTATTTTCCTCCGGTGGCCCCTTGCCGGCGGATGCCGGCGTGCAGTTGCAACAGCGGCTGGGGCAGGCAGCCACTGAAGTGTACGGCAGCTCGGAAACCGGCGGCATTGCTTGGCGGCAGGGTGGCCAGAGCTGGACGCCCTTTCCGGGTGCATCGATTGAGCAAAATGAACAGGGTGCGCTGCAGGTTAGCTCCCCTTGGCAAGCATCTGGCAGTGAAGCAACCAGTGATGCCATCCAGCTGCTGGACGACGGTCGTTTTGTGTTGCAAGGCCGGCTGGACCGCATCGTCAAACTGGAAGAAAAGCGTGTATCGCTGCCCTTTCTGGAAGACAGCCTGCAGCAGCATGACTGGGTTAGTGAATGCCGTTTGTTGTTGCAACACAATGGTCGTGCCAGCTTGGCCGCGCTGGTGGTATTGAGTGCCAGAGGCGTGCATGCATTGCGTAATGGTGGCCGTAGCCAGCTGGTGCAAACTTTGCGCCAGCACCTGTCGGGATATTGTGAAACTCTAGTGTTGCCAAGGCGCTGGCGTTTTATTGAGCAGCTACCGGTCAATGCCCAGGGCAAATTGCAGCAGCAAGCCATGGAGCACATCTTGCAGCAGGAGCGTCCGCGTGAGCCGTTGCAGTTGAGCTGCCAGGGAGACGGCTGGCATTGGCAACTGGCATTGCAGATACCCCATGATCTGGCATTTTTTAGCGGACATTTTCCGGCCAGCCCCGTGCTGCCGGGCGTGATGCAGGTGGATTGGGCCATGCTGCTGGGGCGTCAGTTGATGCCATTGCCAGTCAGGTTTGCCGGCATGGAAGTGCTCAAGTTTCAGCAACTGATCCGGCCGGGTGATCTGATTGATCTGGATCTGAAATTCGAGCCGGAGCGCGGCAAGCTCTATTTTGCCTTTGCGGCGGCAGGTGCGCCCTGCTCGTCGGGCCGGATTGTACTGGTGAATGATGATGTCTGAGTCCGCAGTGTCCCTGTGCGCCGTTATCCCTGTGTATAACCATGGCCAGCCCTTGCCTGCCGTGGTGCAGGGCTTGCGTGATCTGGGTCTGCCCTGCGTGCTGGTAGATGATGCCAGTGACGAACAAACCGCTGCCATCATGCGCGATCTGGCACAGCAACAGCAGGTTCATCTGGTGCTACATGCGCACAATTTGGGCAAGGGCGGTGCTGTGATGAGTGGTCTGCGCGAGGCGCAGCGACTGGGTTATAGCCATGCACTGCAGGTTGACGCTGACGGCCAGCATGATCTGGAACGGGTCAGTTATTTTTTGCAACAGGCACAGACTTATCCACAGGCGTTGATTTGCGGTTACCCCGAATACGATGCCAGTGTGCCCAAAGGCCGGTTGTATGCCCGCTACATCACCCACGTCTGGACTTGGATTCATACGTTGTCGCTGGATATTCGCGATTCCATGTGCGGCTTTCGCGTGTATCCGCTGGCACCGGTGGTGCAGTTGCTCGATCAGGTCAAGCTGGGCAAGCGCATGGATTTTGATATCGAAATTCTGGTGCGCCTGTACTGGCGGCAGGTGCCGATTCGCTGGTATTCGGTGCGGGTGATTTACCCTGAGGGCGGCCTGTCCAATTTCCGTCCCTGGCAAGACAACTGGCTGATCAGCAAGATGCACACACGGCTGTTTTTCGGCATGTTGTTGCGTTTGCCGCTGCTGCTGTGGCGCAAGGTACGGCCATGAGCACGCAGCACTGGGCCAATAAAAACGAGCGTGGCAGCCTGTTTTGGATGCGCTTGACCCTGCAGCTGACACGGCTATTGGGGCGCAGGTTGATGGCCCCAGTGCTGTATGGCGTCGTGCTGTATTTTTTTGTGACCGGTCGCAGCGCGCGCGCCAGCATTCGCGAGTATTACAACAATCTGGCGGACTTTGCCGGCCAGCCACAGCGCACAGCAGACAACGGGCAGATATTTCGACATTTCATGGCCTTTGCCGACAGCATCCTCGACAAGTTTGATGTGCTGCACGGTACGCTGGGGCTGGCCGATCTGGATGTGGATGACCCCCATGGCGTGCGCGGTCAGTCGCACAGCCAGAGCGGGCGTGGCCAGATTCTGGTGGGTGCGCATCTGGGCAACCTTGAGGTGTGCCGAGCGCTGGCCGATGCCGGCAAAAAGGTGCGTATGAATGTACTGGTGCACACTGCGCATGCCGAAAAAATCAACCACCTGCTCAATGAAAGCGGTGCCAGCAACCTCAACCTGATTCAGGTGGCGCAGCTGGATGCGGCCACCATGCTCAAGCTCAGCGAGGGCATCGAGCGTGGTGAATGGCTGGCAATTGCCGGTGACCGCGTGCCGTTGAATGACCGGCGGCGTAGTCAGGCGAATTTTCTTGGCCAGCCGGCCTGGTTTGCCCAAGGTCCTTGGTTGCTGGCCGGTTTGCTGGAATGTCCGGTCAATCTGTTTTTTTGCTTAAAAATCAATGGCCGCTACCGTATTTGTCTGGAGCCCTTTGCCGAGCGTATCCAGTGGCAGCGCAGCACCCGTGAACAGGTGTTGCAGGAAAGCATCCAGCGTTACGCCAACCGCCTTGAGCAGCGTTGCCTGCAAGCGCCACAGCAATGGTTTAATTTTCACCCTTTCTGGAATACCGATGAACACCAAGACCCTTGAAGCCGTCGTTTTTGGCCAACATCCCCTTACTATTGAACAGGTCAACGCCATTGCCTGGCGCGCAGCCGATATCCGTCTGCAGGACGACGAGGCTTTTTGTGCCCGCATCCGCAAGGGCGCACAGTTTCTCGACAGCCTGCTGGATCGTGAAGGGGTGATCTATGGCGTCACCACAGGCTATGGTGATTCATGCGTGGTGTCGGTGCCGTTGGAGCAGGTCGAGGCGCTGCCCAAGGGTTTGTTCACCTTCCATGGCTGTGGCATGGGCCAGCATTTTTCTGCAGCGCAAACTCGCATGATTCTGGCTGCCCGCCTGCAATCACTGTGTTTTGGCATGTCTGGCGTGCGCCTGGAGTTGCTGCAGCGGCTGACGCAATTTTTGCAGGAAGACGTGTTGCCGTTGATTCCCGAGGAAGGTTCGGTGGGTGCCAGCGGTGACCTGACGCCGCTGTCCTATGTGGCGGCCACGCTGTCTGGTGAGCGTAAGGTGCTGTACCGGGGACAGGTGCGTGATGCGGCCGAGGTGCACAAAAAACTGGGCTGGAAACCACTGAAACTGCGTCCGAAAGAAGCGCTGGCGCTGATGAATGGTACGGCGGCGATGACCGGTGTCGCCTGCGAGGTGTATGCCCGTGCCGATTACCTGCTGCAGCTGGCAACCCGCATTACTGCGCTAAACATGGTGGCGCTGGAAGGCAATACCCGCCATTTTGACGAGACGCTGTTTCTGGCCAAGCCCCATACGGGTCAGGTGCAGGTGGCTGCTTGGTTGCGTGAAGATCTGGTCGGCATCGAATCACCCGAGTTTTGCCTGAATGGCCTGCACCGTTTGCAGGACCGCTATTCGCTGCGCTGTGCGCCCCATGTGCTGGGCGTATTGGCCGACAGCCTGCCTTGGCTGCGCACCTTCATCGAAACCGAACTCAACAGCGCCAACGACAACCCGATCATTGATGCCGAGCAGGAACGGGTGCTGCACGGCGGTCACTTTTACGGCGGCCATATTGCTTTTGCCATGGACAGCCTGAAAAACCTGATCGCCAACGTGGCCGATTTGCTCGACCGTCAGCTGGCACTGCTGGTGGATACCCGCTACAACCACGGTCTGCCCAGCAACCTATCCGGTGCGCCGGCTGAGGTGGCGATGATCAACCACGGCTTCAAGGCGGTGCAAATTGCGGTCAGTGCCTGGACGGCTGAAGCGCTGAAAAACACCATGCCGGCCAGCGTGTTTTCCCGCTCCACCGAGTGCCACAACCAAGACAAGGTCAGCATGGGCACCATTGCCGCCCGCGATGCTCGGCGCAATCTGGAGCTGACCGAGCAGGTGGCTGCTGCGGTATTGCTTGCGGCTAGGCAGGGTGTATGGCTGCGTCAGCAACAGGGTCAGGTCGAAATGGGCGAGGCGCTGGAGGGCATGTTGCTGGCGCTGGCCAATGATTATCCGCCTCTGACCCATGACCGTGCGCTGGAAGCCGAACTGCGCCAGTGTGTTGAGCAGATTCGTGGGCGAAGCTGGGGGTTGTATGCGTAAAAAAGGTGTTTTGCAGGTCAGTGTCGAGCTGGAGGTGCCGTTTTTTGATGTCGATATGATGAACATCGTTTGGCACGGCCATTATGTGAAGTATTTCGAGGTGGCGCGTTGCGCCCTACTCGACAAAATTGGTCACAATTACAATAAGATGCGTGAATGTGGCTATGGCTGGCCGGTGGTGGATTTGCAGTTGCGCTATGTGCTGCCGGCCGAGTTTGGCCAGAAAATCACCGTGACTGCCGATCTGGTGGAGTGGCAGGAGCGGCTAAAAATCAATTATCTGATTACTGACAGCGCCAGCGGCGCACGGCTGACCCGCGGCTCCACCGTGCAGGTGGCGGTACGCATAGCTGACCGTGAAATGCAGTTTGTCGCCCCGCCAGAATTTCGGCAGGCGGTCGAGGCAGCGGTCGCGCGGCAATGAGGTCAACCCTGTCATCAGGGCCAACGCTTGTCATCCTGAGCGAAGTCGCAGGATCTAGTGGCTATTTACATGGATTCTGCGACTCCACTGCGTTACGCGCAGAATGACGGGGTTTCGGCATGGTAGGAATTCGCTTTGGTGGTAGGCATTTGGCAATGAAAAAACAACTCAGCATGTTGCTTCAGTATGCGCTGGCCAGTTTGTGGTTGGTATCAGCGGGGGCGCTGGCCTTTGATGAAGACCAGTTGGCGCAGCAGCTGGCGCAGGATCAGGTGTTGCGTGGCGATTTTGTGCAAGAAAAACATTTGCGCGGCTTGCCGCAGCCCTTGCGCAGCCATGGCCGTTTTGTACTGGCGGCGGACGGTTTGCTGTGGGATTTGGACAAGCCGCTGCCGCGCAAGTATCGCATCAGCTCGCAAGGCGTGGCGCTACTGCAAGATGGCGATTGGCAACTGCAGGGCAAACAGGATGCCGCAGCTCGTCAGAGCCGGCTTTTTTTATCAGTGTTGCAGGGCGATCAACAGGGCTTGCGCGAAGAATTTGACCTGCAGCTGCAGGGCGATGAGGACGACTGGTTGCTGAGCCTGTTGCCGAAAAGCCTGTTGTTAAAACAGATTTTTCAGCGTATCGACGTACAGGGTGGCACGCATGTGCGCAGCATTGAATTACTGGAAAGCCAAGGTGACCGCACCCTGATGCAGATGCATAACATCAGCCCAGATACTGCACTGAATAGCGATGAACAGGCCGCTTTTGCCCAGTGAAGGACGGCTATTTGCCGTCTTTATGCTGCTATTGGTGGCGCTGCTGGCGCTCAGTCTGTGGCAGTGGCGCAACGGTGCGCCGTTGACGGCCAGCCTGTTGGATATTTTGCCGCATGAGCCAGACAACAGCCTGATTGAACATGCGCGCCAGCAAAATCAGCAGGCGCTGGACCGTGAAGTCATTCTGCTGATCCGCCATCCGCAGGCGGCCAGCCGGTTGGATGACTGGGCGGAGCAGCTTAAGCAAAGCGGTCATTTTTCTAAGGTGCAAGGGCGCATAGATACCGATCTGGCAGCCTTGGCGGCTGATTTGTTAGCGGCGCGCAGTAGTCTGGCACCAGTGGAATTGCGCCAGCAGCTAGTAAACAACCCACAGGCTTATTTCTCCCACCGTGCCGCTCAGCTGCTTGATCCGCTGGGCGGTTTTTCGCTGGTCAGTGCGCAACAGGACTGGCTGGGACTGATTCCTAGCATCCAGCAGCAGCTGCAGGGTAATAGCCCGGTCAGCGCCGATCTGGATGGCCGTTTGCAGGTGGAGCAGAACGGCCAGCGCTGGTATTTGCTGCGTTTGCTGAGCCATGAAGGCGGTTTTTCCGGCAAAGGCGCACTGGCGGCGGCTGCCCGTATCGAGCGGCTGGCGCAGCATATTCAGGCCGAAGATGGTCAGCTTTTGGCCAGCGGTAGTTTGCTGTTTGCCGCCCGTGCGCAGCAACAGGCTGAAACGGAAATTGGCTGGCTCGGTGGCGTGTCCGTGCTGGGCTCGTTGCTGCTGATTGTGGGCCTGTTTCGCCGTTTGAGCAGTTTGCTAGCGGTGTTGCCGGCGCTGTTTGGGCTGTGGTTGGGGGTAACGGCCTGCATTGCCGTGTTTGGTCAAATTCATGTGTTGACGCTGGTGCTGGGCGTCAGCCTGATTGGCGTCACCATCGACTTCCCCATGCATTACCTGTCCAAGGGCTGGGTGATGCAGCCTTGGCATGCCATGACCGTACTGCGTGCCACCTTGCCCGGCCTGACCCTAGGCGTGTTGGCCAACCTGATCGGCTATAGCGCATTGGCCTTTACGCCCTTTGTTGCCCTGACCCAGGTGGCAGTGTTTTCGGTGGCCGGTTTGCTTGGGGCTTACCTGTGCACCCTGACCGCCCTGCCTTGGCTGTTGCGCCACAGCCGTAGCTTACAGCCCTGGCCGGTGCCACTGTGCTGGATGCAGCGGTTGCTGGAGTGGCATGGTCGCCTGCTGACGCGCATCAACAACCGCCTGCTGTTGCTGGCGGTAACCGCTTTTGCGCTGGGCGGCCTGTTACAGATCAAGCAGCACGATGATTTGCGCCAGTGGGTTGTGCCGGATGCGCAGTTGCTGGAGCAGGCACGGCGGATTGGCGAGCTGACCGGCCAGCAGCCGACCAGCCAGTTTTTTCTGGTGCAGGGGGCGGATGAAGCGCAACTGCTAGAGCGACTGTTTGCGCTGGAGCGGCAGCTGGAGCAACAGGTTTTGGCGGGTGTGTTGCAGGGGTACCAGTCGCTGGGCCAGTTGCTGGCGGGGCGTTACGGCGACCCTTCTCTGCAGACGGCACTGGCGGCCTTACAAGCGGATGATTTTGCGCCGCTGCTGGAGCTGGGCGTGCCGGAAGCATTGATTCGTGACGAGTTGCAGCAGCTGCAACAACAACCACAGCAGGGTTTGGACAGCCTGCTACACAGCCGTTTGGGCGAGCCATGGCGGATGCTGTGGCTGGGTGAGCATGAAGGTGCATGGGTGAGCATGGTGCGCTTGCAAGGGTTGCATGACAGCACTGTGCTGGCGGCGCTGGCTGATCCGGCCGCCGGTGTGCTGTGGGTGGATCAGCCGGCGCGGCTGAATCAGCTGTTCGCCAGTACCCAGCGCCATGCACTGTGGGCCAAGGTGCTGGCCAGTGGTGTGATTTTTGTTTTGCTGGCGGTGTTTTTGGGCTGGCGCGCAGCGCTGCGCACCCTGGCGGTATCGCTGGTCGCTGCCCTGCTGGCGGCGGCAACCCTTGGCTGGTTGGGGCAGCCGCTAACCCTATTCAGTATTTTTGGCTTGTTGTTGGTGACGGCCATTGGCGTGGATTACGCCATCATCATGTACGAGGGGGTCGGCGGTGCCGCCACCAGTTTGCTGGGGGCTTTTTTGGCGGCGGTAACCACTTGGCTGTCGTTTGGCTTGCTGGCGTTGTCGGCAACACCGGCGGTCAGCAGCTTCGGGTTGGCGGTCAGTTTGGGCTTGGTGTTTTGTTTTCTGCTGGCACCCTGGGCTAGGCGTAATCGGGCATGATTGCGGGCGGCTGGTTACTGCTGTTGGCCGTGCTGCAAGTGCTGGATTTCAATGCGTTGCTGTTTGGTGTTTGTTATGCGCTGATGATGGCACGGTTGGGGTTGCGTATCCGCGTGCCGTTACCAGCCGTCTGCTGGAGCTGGGTGCAATGGTACCTGTGCGTGCCGGTATTGCTGGCCTTTGGTGGGCTGCAGATTGATATGCGCGCCCTAGACTGGCAACAGGCCAGCCTAGGGTTGCCGGTATTTTTGTTAGCGCCGGTGCTGGCCAAGCTGGCCGGTAACTGGCTGGGGCTGGGCTGGGCGTGGCCGCACAAAAGCCGGTCAGTGCGCTGCTGAATATTCGCGGCCTAACGGAAGTGGTGTTTTTGAATGTACTGCTGGCGCAGAGTTTGATCAGCAGTCTGCTGTATTGTGTATTTTTGTTGATGAGCGTGACGGCAACCCTGCTGCCGGCACTGCTGGGAATCCGCTTGATCAAAACGAGGTGAGCCTGATGGCAAACGAACAGCTGGCAGTTGAACAACAAAAGATAGTGGTCATTGGCGCGGGGCCGTCTGGCAGCATTGCTGCGGCCATTTTGCGGCGCAAGGGTCATCAGGTGCTGGTGTTGGAGCGCCAGCAGTTTCCGCGCTTTGTGATTGGCGAAAGCCTATTGTCGCACTGCATCGACTTTATCGAGGAAGCCGGCATGCTGGAGGCGGTGCGCAATGCGGGCCTGCAGGTTAAGCACGGCGCGGCCTTTGGCTGGGGCGAGCGCTACACCGAATTTGATTTTCGTGACACCTTTACCCCAGGTGCCGGCAGCACCTATCAGGTACGCCGCGCCAGCTTTGACAAGCTGTTGGCCGATCAGGCCGAAGCGCAGGGCGTGGAGATCCGCTACCAAGAAGAAATCATCGCCGTGGATAACAGTGGCGAGCAGCCACTGTTGACCGTGCGCCGGCTGACCGATGGCCACTGCTACCAGATCCGTGCCACCTTTATGCTGGACGCCAGCGGCTATGGCCGCGTGCTGCCGCGCATGTTGGACTTAGAGCTGCCGTCCTCGCTGCCGGTGCGCAAGGCGGTGTTTTCCCATGTGCGCGATAACATCGACGACCCGCTGTTCAACCGCGAAAAAATCCTGATTAGCACCCACCCCGAGATGCGCGATGTCTGGTACTGGAGCATTCCGTTTAGCGACGGCTACTGTTCGCTGGGCGTGGTCGGGCTGGAAGAGCGTTTTGCCGGTCGCCCTGAAGACTTGGAAACCTGCCTGAAAGAATTTGTCAGCGAAGCGCCCAACCTCAAGCGTATTTTTAAAAATGCGGTCTGGGATCAGCCGTTTCGCACCTTGGGCGGTTATTCGGCCAACGTTAAAAGTCTGCATGGCAAGGGTTTTGCCCTGCTGGGCAATGCCGCCGAGTTTCTGGACCCGGTGTTTTCGTCCGGCGTGACCATCGCCATGCGCTCGTCGAGCCTGGCTGCCAACCTGCTGGACCGCCAGCTGCGTGGTGAATCAGTGGACTGGGAGCAGGAATTTGCCGTGCCGTTGAAAAAAGGCGTGGAAACCTTCCGTACTTACGTCGAGGGCTGGTACGACACCAGCTTCCAAGACGTGATTTATTACAAAAATCCGCAGCCCGAGGTCAAGCGCATGGTGTGCTCAATCCTAGCGGGCTATGCCTGGGACGAAAACAACCCCTATGTGACCGACTCGCGCCGCCGCTTGGCCGTGCTGGCTGAGCTGTGCCGTAGCAATGGCTAGATACTGTGCTCTGTGGCTGCTGCTGGTATTGCTGGCGGCCTGTGCCCGCCAGCCGGTGTTGCCGGCGGATGTGCTGCAACAGCACTGGCACTGGCCGTTGCCGCAACAGCTATGGTTACAGATAACAACGCCACAGCAGCCGGCGCAGGATTATTTGCTGGTATTGCAGGATGAAAACGGCCTGTTGCGCGCTTCGCTGTTTGATCCGGCTGGCATGCCGGTGGCGCGCAAACAGCTGCGTAACGGCCGCTGGCGCAATGAAGGGCTGTTGCCACCCCATGCCGAGGCAGAACATTGGCTAACAGCGGTGGTGCAGCGGCTGACCGGTGAGGCTAAACCGAGCCTGCCGCTGCGGTTGCCAATGGATAATGGCAGCAGACTGCAGCTTGCACCCCTGGAGTAATGATGAATACAGCGACCTATCTTTCGCAGCCGGGCATCATCTGCGCGCTGGGCACTGGCGCACAGCAGGTGGCGAAACGGCTGTTTGCCGGTGACTGCAGCGGTATGCAGCCGGTGTCCGCTCAGGTAGCCGGACGCACCCTGACCTGCGGCGTGGTGGCAGACGCGCTACCGTCGGTACCGCCCGCATTGGCGCGGCATGCGACCCGCAACAACCGCCTGTTGATGGCCGCCATGCAGCCTTTACACGCGCCGCTACAGCAGCTGATTGACCTGCACGGTGCTGGGCGCATCGGCGTGGTGATTGGCACCAGCACCAGCGGCATTCTGGAGTCGGGGCAGCATATTGGCCACTGGGCGCGTACCGGCGAACTGCCGCAGGCCTACAGCTATTTACAACAAGAACTGGCCGATCCGGCGCTGTTTTTAAGTCGCTGGCTGGGGCTGCAGGGGCCCAGTTACAGCCTCTCCACCGCCTGCACCTCGGGTGCCCGCGCCCTCATCAGCGCCCGTCGCCTGCTGCTGTCTGGGCTGTGTGACGCGGTGCTCTGTGGCGGCAGTGACAGCCTGTGTCCGCTTACGCTGAACGGCTTTAGCAGCCTAGAAGCGGTTAGCGACAGCCTGTGCAATCCTTTTTCCGCTAACCGCCAAGGCATCAACATTGGTGAGGGGGCGGCGTTGTTTTTACTGACCCGCCAGCCGTTGGCGGGCGCAGAGCCGGTGTTGCTGGCCGGTTGCGGTGCCAGCAGTGACGCCTACCATATTTCCGCACCCAGCACAGACGGAGCCGGTGCGGTGCGTGCCATGCAGCAAGCGCTGGGGGCTGCCGGTCTGACAGCCAAGGCGATTGATTACGTTAATCTGCACGGCACCGCCACCCAGCACAACGACAGCATGGAGTCGCATGCCATGCAGCAGCTGTTTGGCGGGCAGGTGCCCTGCTCGTCCAGCAAGCCGATGACCGGCCACACCTTGGGCGCGGCGGGTGCGCTGGAGGCGGCTTTTTGCTGGCTGATGCTGCGGTCGGGCTATAATCCGCAAGCTTTGCTGATCCCGCACCTGTGGGATGGCGTGCCGGATGCGGCACTGCCGGCAGTCAATCTGGCCCGTTGCGGACAGCCGGCCGGTGACCTGCGCTGGGTTATGAGTAACTCCTTCGCCTTTGGCGGCAACAATACTAGCCTGATTTTGGGGAAAGCCGAGTGATGAATTGGCCCCTTGCCGAACTGCTACCCCATGCGGGCGACATGATCCTGCTTGAGTCGATCGCGCACTGGGATGAAGACAGCATCTTGGCCCGCTGCCGGGTGCGCGACAGCCTGTTTAGCCAAGCCGATGGCAGCTGGCCGGCTTGGCTGGGCATCGAACTGATGGCGCAGGCAGTGGCGGCCTATGCCGGCTTGCGTGCCAAAAGCAGCGGTGGGCAGGTGCAGCTGGGTTTTTTGCTGGGCACACGCAAATACGACTGCAGCATAAGCAGCTTTGCTGCCGGCAGTGTGCTGGATATCAGCGCCTGCCGCTCGTTGGAAGACGACAATGGCATGGGCGTGTTTGAGTGTGAAATCCGCAGTGGCGACATCAGCGTGCGCGCGCGGCTGAATGTTTACCGCCCGCCCGATCCCGATTTATTTATCAAGGAAATAACGCCATGAGCGAACGCATTCTGGTGACCGGCTCCAGCCGTGGCATTGGCCGCGCCATCGCCCTGCGCCTAGCGCGGGCCGGTTTTGACCTGACCCTACATTGCCGCAGCGGCTTGGCCGAAGCACAGCAGGTGGCCGAGGACATTCGTGAACTGGGCCGCGACGTTGATATTTTGCAGTTTGACGTGGCTGACCGCATGGCGGCCCGTGAGCAGCTGGAAGCGGCCATCGAACGTAACGGTGCATGGTATGGCGTAGTGTGTAATGCCGGCCTGACCCGCGACGGTGCCTTTCCTGCATTGACCGAGGATGACTGGGACAGCGTGCTGCGCACCAATTTGGACGGCTTTTATAACGTACTGCACCCCTTGACCATGCCCATGATTCGCCGCCGTAAGCCGGGGCGCATCGTGTGCATGACCTCGGTGTCGGGGCTGATTGGCAACCGTGGCCAGGTCAACTACAGCGCCTCCAAGGCGGGGCTGATAGGGGCAGCCAAAGCACTGGCGATTGAATTGGGCAGGCGCAAAATCACCGTCAACTGTGTCGCCCCCGGCCTGATCGACACCGCCATGCTGGATGAGCATGTGCCGGTGGAAGAAATGCTAAAAATGATCCCAGCCCAGCGCATGGGCACCGCCGACGAGGTGGCTGGGGTGGTCAATTTCCTGATGTCTGACGAGGCGGCCTACATCACCCGTCAGGTTATCGCTGTCAACGGAGGACTGTGCTGATGGGCGGATTCAAACGTGTAGTGGTAACAGGCATGGGCGGCATCAGCGCGCTGGGCGACGACTGGGCCACCATCAGCGACAATTTTCGTAACAACCGCAGCGGCATCCGCCACATGCCGGAATGGGACCTGTATCCCGATATGAATACCCGCCTCGGCGGCCCTGTGCTGGACTTCAAGGTGCCGGCCCACTGGACGCGCAAACAGCTGCGCAGCATGAGCAAGGTCTCGCAGTTTGCCGTGTATGCCGCCGAGCGCGCACTGGCCGATGCGGGCTTGCTGGGTGATCCTTGCATTAGCGACGGGCGCATGGGCGTGGCCAGTGGCTCCTCGATTGGCAGCCCGCAAGAGGTCAAGGTGTTTGGCAACATGCTGCTCAACCAGGTGGCGCACGGTCTGAACGCCAACTCCTATGTACGCATGATGCCGCACACCACGGCGGCCAATATCAGCATCTTCTTCGGCCTCAAGGGCCGGCTGATCCCCACCTCCAGCGCCTGCACCAGCGGCAGCTAGGGCATCGGTTATGCCTACGAGGCGATCAAGTTTGGCCGCATCCCCATGATGCTAGCCGGCGGCGGGGAGGAACTGTGCGCCACCGAAGCCATGGTGTTTGATGCGCTTTATGCGACCAGCCAGAAAAACGACACCCCGGAGAAAACACCCAGCCCCTACGACAGCGGCCGCGACGGACTGGTCATCGGTGAGGGCGCCGGCATGTTTGTGCTGGAAGAGCTGGAACATGCGCTGGCCCGTGGCGCGCAGATTCACGCCGAGCTGGTCGGCTTTGGCTGCAGCGCCGACGGCAGCCACATCACCAAGCCGGAAAAGGACACCATGCGCAAGGCCATGGAACTGGCGCTGGAGGATGCCGGCCTGCAGCCCTCGGCCATCGGCTACGTCAACGGCCACGGTACCGCCACCGACTCTGGCGACATTGCCGAGACGCAGGCCACCAGCGAGCTGTTTGGCGAGCACATGCCGATCAGCTCGCAAAAGAGTTTTCTGGGCCACACCCTAGGAGCCTGTGGCGCGCTGGAGTCCTGGTTCAGCATCGAGATGATGAACAGCAACAACTATTACCACACGCTCAACCTAGAACAGGTAGACGAGCGTTGCGGTCGTCTCGACTATCTAACCGAACCGCGCCAGATGGACCACGACTACGTGATGAACAACAACTTTGCCTTTGGCGGCGTCAACACGTCGCTGATTTTCAAACGATGGAGATAATCCAATGCACAAGGTTATTCTGGCGTGTGTACTGAGTACGGCCCTGCTTACCGGCTGCGGCACCTCGGCACCGGTCTCCACTGTCAGCTACAGCCTAGCCGCCCACAAAACTATCCAGTTGCAGCAAATGCAACAGGCCGTCTACACAGCGTTGCAGCGCTATGGCTGGCAGCTGCAGTCAGACAACGGTAGCCAGATTTACGCCCGTTTCAACAAGCAGGAACGCCATATTGTCGATATTCGGATTGATTACAGTGAGCGCGGTTTTGCCATTCATCATGTGACCAGTCAGGGGCTCAACTACAATCAGGGCCGTGACAGCATTCATCGCAACTACAACCGCTGGGTGCGTAATTTGGATCAGGATATCCAGTCCAACCTGAGCTTTATCCAGTAAAACGCTTAGTTGGCTGCTGCCCGCAAGGCGCGGCGGCCGGGCTGTACGAGGCGGATGTCAATGCGGTTGCTGCCTTCGTGCACTTCAAACAGGCAGGCGTCCAGTTCGGGGCGGCCTTGCTGCAGTGGCGGATTGCCGGACAGGCCGACCGGCTCGCGGGGCAGGCCGCGCCGGCTCTGGTCGAGCTGGCCATTACCGTTAATGTCTTGGAACAGCTGCAGTGCGTATCGCCCGGGCGGCAGGTCGGCAAACTGCAAGCGTGGCTGCGCGCTGCTGGCCTGCGCCACCGCTGTTGCCTGCCAGCCCTGCGGGCTTGGCGCATGCAGGGCTGCATAAAAAGTGCCATCGGCACGGGCATTGCCGACCACCACCTCCAGGCTGGCGGCATGGGCGGAAAAAAGGGCAAACAGCCAGCCAAACTGGCCTATAATTCCGACTCTTTTTAAATGCATTTTCAAATTTTTGCTCATGGGTGGACAGGTGGCATGCGGCGTGTACTGGTAGTGGGTTTTTCGCAATCGGGGCAGCTGGACCGGGTGATCGACTCGGTGTTGGGGCCCTTGCAGGCCAGCGAAACTATACAGGTTGACCGTGTGCAGCTCAAAATGCGCCAGCCCTTTCCTTTCCCCTGGCCGTTTCTGCATTTTTTCCATATTTTCCCCGAAACGGTACGGATGCAGCCTGCCGAGCTGGAGCCGTTGCAGCTGGATGCCAGCCAGGATTACGACCTGGTCATCCTCGCCTATCAGGTCTGGTTTTTGTCCCCTTCCCTGCCCATGACCAGTTTTTTGGCCACGCCCGAAGCCGTCCAGCTGTTGCGGGATAGGCCGGTGATGACACTGATCGGTTGTCGCAACATGTGGCTGATGGCGCAGGAAAAGATGAAAACCCGCCTGCAGCAGCTGGGTGCACGGCTGGTGGATAACGCGGTACTGACTGACGAATGCGGCAGTGCCGCCAGCTTTGTGGCCACCCCGGCCTGGATGTTTACCGGCCGCCAGCAGGCGGCGGGTTGGCTGCCCAAAGCCGGTATCAGCGAGCTGGACATCCGCTTGGCCGCCCGTTTTGGCGAGGCCGTGCGCCAGCGCTTGTTGGCCGATGAACAGCCGGTGCGCGAGCCCATGCTGCGTGGGCTGGCTGCAGTGCACATCGACGAAAAACTGATTGCCAGCGAGCGCATCGGCAACCGCAGCTTTCAGCTATGGAGCCGCCTGTTGTCGCGGTTGGGGCCGGCACACAGCCGTCGCCGCAGTCTGGGCCTGCTGGTCTATATCGCTTTTTTGCTGTGCATGATCCTGACCGTTGTGCCGGCTGGCACTGTGCTGAAAAAACTGCTGGCACCCTTCACCCGTGCCAAAACCGCTGCGCAAAAAGCCTACTTTGCCCAGCCCTCTGGCGAATAAAAGGAAATCCCGTGAGTCGTCCTGTCTATATCAACCGAATCAGTGCCTTTTTGCCCTACGCGCCGGTCAGTAACGAGCAGATGGAAGCGCGTCTGGGGCAAGTGGGCGCACGGCCGTCACGGGCGCGCAAGCTGATCCTGCGTAGCAACGGCATCCAGTCGCGTCATTACGTGATTGATCCAGCCACGGGCCTGCCCGGCTACAGCAACGCCCAGCTGGCTGCCGAGGCCATACGCGGTCTGTGTGACGAGCAGGCCCCGCTGCAGCGCATCGACTGCCTGGCTGCGGCCAGCTCGCAGCCCGATCAGGTTATGCCGGGGCATGCGGTGATGGTGCAGGGCGAGCTGGGCAACCCGCCCTGCGAAGTGGTCACCACTGCAGGCGTCTGCCTGTGCGGCATGACCGCGCTGAAATATGCCTGGATGAGCGTGGCCATGGGCCAGAGTGACGACGCGGTGGCCAGCGGCTCTGAAGCGGCGTCCTGCCTGATGACTGCCGGCAACTTCAGCGCCGAATATGAAAAGCGTGCCAGCGAGCTGGACCATCATCCTGAAATTGCCTTCGAGAAAGACTTCCTGCGCTGGATGCTGTCCGACGGCGCTGGCGCGGTACGCCTGTCGCCACAGCCCAACAGCAACGGGGCAAGCCTGCGTATTGACTGGATCGACACCCTGTCCTTTGCCAACGAAATGCCTACCTGCATGTATGCCGGCGGCGATTACGACAACGGCACCTTTAAGGGCTGGAGCCGCTTCAGTGCCGATGAGCGCAATCACCGTTCGGTGATGGCCATCAAGCAGGACGTCAAGCTGCTCAACGACAATATCGTCAAATACACCGTGGTTGAGGCGCTCAAACGCATTCTGGCCAAACGCTCGCTCAAGGCGGAGGCCATCGACCACTTTTTGCCGCATTACTCATCCGAATTTTTCCGCGACCGGCTGGCCGACGGCTTGCGCGAGGTAGGGCTGGATATCCCGCAGCAGCGCTGGTTCACCAACCTGACCACCAAGGGCAATACCGGCTCAGCCTCGATCTTTATCATCCTCGACGAGCTGTTTCACTCGGGGCGACTCAAGGCCGGTGACACCCTGCTGTGCTATGTGCCGGAAAGCGGCCGCTTCTCCAGCGCCTTCATGCATTTAACCGTGGTAATGCCATGAAACTCGACGAAGTTCCCCAGGACGCCACCGGCTCTAAGTACGGCGGCCACCAGAAACTGCTCTATGCGGTGGATGAGCAGGGCGAATACCACGAAGCGCAAAGCGCCGGTTGGGAAGCGGAAAACTACGCCACCGACCTCGCGCTGCAGGCGCTGGAGCAGCAGGCGCAGCAGGCCCGCGCCGACTGGCAGGCCGGCAGCACCTCGGTGTTGCCGTACCTGATGTACCGCTACCGTATGGACGAGTTGGCGCTGGCGCAGTGTACCGGCCTGTGGCGCTGGCGCATCCGCCGCCACGCTCGGCCCGAGGTGTTTGCTGGCTTGCCGCAGAAAACCCTGTTCCGCTATGCACAGGCGTTTTCGCTGCCGCTGGAGCAGCTTATCGCGTGCCAACAGGGGTATCGGAATGACCTTTAACCATCAGCAAAGTGCCCACTGTGAAACCGGCGTGATGTCGAGCCTGCTCACCCATGCCGGCCTGCCCGTGAGTGAGCCGATGGCCTTTGGCCTGGCGTCGGGGCTGGCCTTTGCCTACCTGCCGCTGGTCAAACTGGGCGGCATGCCGCTGATCGCCTACCGTATGCCGCCCAAACCCATCATCAAAACCCTGAGCAAACGCTTGGGGTGTCGTTTGCATGTGCAGACCTTCGGCAATGAAGTGCAGGGCAAGGCTGCGCTGGATCGTGCGCTGGATGAAGGCCGGCTGGTGGGTATGCAAAGTTCGGTGTTCTGGCTGCCCTATTTTCCGTCGGAGATGCGTTTTCACTTCAACGCTCACAACCTGCTGGCCTATGGCCGTGAGGGCGACGAGTACTTGCTCAGTGATCCGGTATTCGAGCAGCCGGTGCGCTGCGCTGCCGATGATCTGCAACGGGCTCGCTTTGCCAAAGGTGCGTTGGCTCCGAAAGGGTTGCTGTACTGGCTGGAGGATGTGCCGCAGGAACAGGACTGGCCGGCGCTGGTACGCAAAAGCATTCTGGGTACCACCCGTATTCTCGATGGTTTGCCGTTGCCTTGGATCGGCGTGCGCGGTATTCGTCATCTGGCCGGCAAGATTGTTCGGCTCGATCCGCAGGCGCATAAGTACAACCGCCTGTATCTGACCCATATTGTGCGTATGCAGGAAGAAATCGGTACTGGCGGTGCTGGTTTTCGTTTTATGTATGCCAGTTTTTTGCAGGAGGCTGGCCGTTTGCTGGGCGATGAGCGGTTGTGTGAGTTGTCTGCTCAGCTTACTGCTACTGGGGATCAGTGGCGTGCGTTTGCGTTGCTGTGTGTTCAGCATGGTCGTAGTAAGCAGAATCCGCCGCCTTTGTCGCAGCTTAGTGACTGTTTGTTGCAGATTGCGGGGTTGGAGCAGCAGTTGGTTTTGGGGTTGAAGGGGTGGTTGCGGGGGTGAGGTATGCCGTCATTCTGCGCGCCCTTCTACTGTCATTCTGCGCGAAGCGAAGTGGAGTCGCAGAATCTATGGGGGTTTGCCTGCGGTGTCTGCGGTCGGGTGAGGTGCGGCGCTGCGCTACGCTGTCACTTTGAGCAGGCTCAAAGCTGACAGCTGATGCTTGGCGCCGCACCTCACCCGACCTGATTAGGCACCTTGGCGTTTTGGGAGGGGGTGGCTGATACGGTTAGTTGGGTTGCGGGCGCTGTGGTTAGTCGTCGATCTGCTCGTTCACCACCTGCAGGGTGGCCGGATCCACTTTTAGGTCAAATTTCTGGCTGGCTCCCAGCTGTTTGCGGGCGTCATCGACCTCCCAGACGCCCTGTTCCATTTCAATTTCGCCCCAGCTGACAAAACCAGCGGTGGTCAGTGCGGTTTCCAGTGCGGCGCGCTGCGCGGCATCCGGGTGCTGGCCGGCGTGGGCCAGAGGCGCCATACACATCAGGCCGGCTACAACAAGTGCTTTAGTGTTCATCATCATTCTCCTGGGTGGGCTGTTGGTCCACCTGCCACAGCCTGCTGGCAGTCGGTCTGCCATGCAGACCGCACCAGCGTGACGTGCGGCTGCTTTGGGTGGGTAAGCTTACTGTAGGCAAGCAAGCTTACGTCAAGCTGACCGCTGCAAAAAAAAGACCATCACGACCAGCCGGCGTGGCGCAACGCGCCGGATAACCCGTTAATGGCCGCCCGGTTTACCGGCCATCAGCCGGTCCATGGTGGCAAACAGGACGCCCGACAACACGAAGGTCATATGCAGCCCCACTTTCCAGGCCAGCTGCTGGTTGGTGTAGTCCTCAAGGCTGACAAACACCTTGAGCAGCTCAATGCCGGAAATGGCTACAATGGAGCCCATCACCTTGATCTTGAGGTCGGAGAAGGTGACGTGGCCCATCCATTCGGGGCGGTCTTCGCTGTTGTAGGTGTTGATTTTGGAGACAAAGTTTTCGTACCCGGCAAATACGATAATCAGCAGCAGATTGGCGACTAGCACCACATCCACCAGGGTCAGGATGCTGACCATGATTTCACCGCCTTCCAGGGTGAAAACCTGTGGCAGCAGGATGAGAAACTCCTTGATGAACTTGGCCAGCAAAATGGCAATGGCTGCCACCAGACCAATGTAAAACGGGGCCAGCAGCCAGCGGCTGGCAAACATCAGGCGTTCCAGGTGTCTTTCTAACGATTTCATGACAGTCCCCATCAGGGTTGGATAACGGACTGCTTAGAACGGTGTGCTGTGTTCAAGTTCCGTGATGGAGCCGCCGTCGGTATCGGTGCCGGTAGTGGTCAGCAGTGCGTGCAGGCGGGCGTTGCCGGCGGAGTCTTCCATGCAGTGGATTAGCAGTGCTTGACGGGCGCTGCCGGTGGCCAGGTCGCAGGCGGCCAGTTGCAGCAGTTGCTGCCAGATATCGGGGTGGGCGCCGAGGAACAGGTTGGGGCCTTCGAGTTCCAGCAGCTGGGCGAGGTAGAAACCGGCGGCGTTGCTGACGCTGTTGACGAACTCAAACGGTTTCGGTTGCAGGCCGTCGATGCAGACGCTGTTGAGCAGGCTGTTCATGGTGTCGCGTGATGGATAGTGGCTGGCCAGGTAAATTCCGCACGCGCTCTGCAGGTGTGGCTTGAGCGGGGCGGCAGCGAGCAGGCATTGCCAGGTGAGGCGGTCAACGCGGCGTGGCAGGCGGCTCAGGTGTTGGCCCAGTTGCTGCTTGAGGCTTTTGTTGTCGAGGCTGGCGGGAATGTCCAGTGTGTGGCGGGCCAGTATGTTCATGCAGGCTCCTTGCGGCGCTGGCTGTGCAGGATCAGGCAGGCATTGTTGCCGCCAAAGCCGAAGAAGTTGGCCAGCAGGCGGGTGTGCGCGTGCGGCCAGTGGCTGTGGCGGGCCAGCGGTAGCAGCGTGTCGCTGGCGCTGGCGTCGTTGCCGCAGAGCGGCAGGTGGCCCTGTTCCAGACAGGCATGCAGCAGCAAAATTTCGCTCAGGCCGCAGGCACCCAGATTGTGCCCCAGCCAGGGTTTGAGCACACAAAAAGCCGGTGGCGATGCGTGCTGCAACCAGTGGCGGCTGCCGGCGGCTTCGGCTTCGTCGTTGGCGCGGGTGGCGGTGCCGTGCAGCTTGATCAGGTCAATATCCTTTACCGTTAGCCCGGCATTGGCCAGCGCGTGTTCGCTGACCATGCGGATGTGGCTGCCATCTTCGCGGGTGCCGGTGACGCTGCTGGTGTCGCAGGCGCTGTAGCCGCCCAGCAGCTGGCAGTGGCTGTCCTGTTGCTGGGTGCTCAGCAACACTGCCGCGCAGGCATCGCCCAGAATCAGGCCGTCGCGCTGGTCATGGAAAGGGCGGTATTGGCCGCTGGAGCTGGTCAGCTCCAGTGCGGCAAAGCCCTGCTGAATCAGCAGGCTGCGCGGCTCGAATGCCAGCACCACCACGCCTGTGTAATCCGCCAGCAGGCGACTGCCGTACAGCAGTGCGTTGGCGGCGCTGCTGCAGGCGGTGTTGAGGGTTAGGCTGGCGGCAAAGCCGTAATGCTGTTCCAGCTGCGTGGCCATGCGGTGCAGCGGGGTGGAATACTCGGGCTTGAAATGACCGCGTGTGCGGGTCAGCTGTTCAAATCCGGCAATGTCCAGCCCGGAGCTGGCGACGATCAGCAGGTGGCCGGCCAGACTGCCGGTGGCGTGCTGGATGGGGTCGAGCGCGGCATGCAAGCGCTGCTGCAACGGCAGGTTAGGCTGAGCGCCCAAATAGGGTAACTGCTGGCCACGCTCATGCACCGGAAAGCTGTCGGCATCGGGCAGCTGGCCGGCAATCACCCGCCGTGCCGCGCTGGCCAGATCGGGGCCGAGGCAGCTGTGTAGCTGGGGATTGTGCAGCCAGACACTCATGAGTGCTGGCGGATATAGGCGGCGATGCTGTCAACGCTGGCCAGAATACGACGGCCGTCTTTGGCCCCTTCGATGCGCACGCCGTAGCGTTGTTGCAGTGCCAGCGAGACCTGCAAGGCATCGAGGCTGTCCATGCCGATACGGCTGTCGCCGCCAAACAGCGGCTCGGCATCCTGCACGTCCTGCCAGTCAAAATCATCTTCCTTGTCGCACTCGCTGATGATCAGTTGCTTGAGCTGTTGTTTTAGTTGTGTGTCGTCCATAGGGTGTTTTTTAACCTGTGATGTAAAAGGAGCGTTCCGCTCAGGGCGCAAAACATGGCGAACAGTAGCAGAGCCAGGCAGCTGGGCAGTATATCGGCGCTGCCGCCCTGCCCCACCAGCAGGGTGAGGAAGGCGTCCAGTGACCAGCTCATGGGGGATAGGTTGGCCAGTTGCTGCATGGCCGGCGGCATCATGCTTTTGGGCACCATGATGCCGCCAATGGCGGCCAGAATCAGGTTGCTGCCGGCACTGAGCAGTAGCGCCTGCTCGCTGTTGCGGGCCAGCGCTGACACCAGCAGGCCGAAGCTACAGCTGGCCAGGGTGATGCTCAGGGCCAGCAGCAGGTAGGCAGACGGAGCCCAGTGCAGCTCAAGGGCCGGAAGGCCGAGCCAGGGCAGTGCAAACAGGCCCAGCGCCAGCAGGCAGACAAACTGCAGCAGGTTGATCAGGGCGTAGGGCAGCAGCTTGCCGGCCAGTAGCAGAGCGGGCGGGATACGCATCACGCGCATACGCAGCAGTACGCCGCTGTGAAATTCTTGCTGCAGGCGGCTGGACATGGGCAGCACGATGAAGAACATGCCGAAGATCAGCCAGGCCGGCACGCTGAGCTGGCCGGCATTGGCGCTGGCGGCCAGCGAGCCGCTGCTGAGGATCTGGTATTCGGGCAGGTGGCTTTCGGTTTGCTGCTGTACTTGTTGCAGCTGCTGCTCCAGCGGCAGGCTGTCGTCCAGCAGCTCGCTGTCGATCAGAAAGGCGGCCATGCGTGTTTGCGCCAGCGCCAGGGTGACTGCGGTGCGGATGCGGGTGCGTTGCAGGCTGTCGCTGGCGGCAGCAAAGGCCAGTTCCGGCCCGGTGTGCGGGCTGTCGAGCAGGCGCTCGGAAAAGTCGGCGGCCAGCACAATACGGGCATCAGGGGTGTGGGCGTTTTGCAGAGAACTGCCGGGTAGCTGGCCTGCGAGTGCGGCGAGGAAAAACCGGCTGTCGGCGCTGTCCTGTGGCACCTCTACCTGCAGGGCAGGAGGCGGCAGGTCGGTACGCAGGATGCCGGACATGGCAAAAGCCATGATCAGCAGAAACAGCGCAGGCATGACAAATAGCACGCCGATGGCATGGGCATCGCGCCAGGCCAGCCGCCATTCGGTGAGGACCAGTGCCGACAGCCTCATAGCTGGCCTCCGCTACTGTGCAGGTAGAGCTGTTCCAGACTGGCCGGGCCGTAGTCCAGCTGCACCGGTGCAGGCTGGCTGGCGAGCAGCTGCAGCAGTTCCTGTAGGTGTTGCGGATCGGACAGTTCCAGTTTCAGCTGGCTGCCTTGCTGGCTGCAGGACCAGTGCCGGTCCTGGCACAGCTGCACCAGGGCCTGAGGGATGGTATCGGCCCAGCGGGCGCTAAATTGTTGTGCGGGCTGTTCTTGCAGCCTTTGGTCCAGCAGCAGGCGGCCTTCGGACAGCAGCAGCACACGATCGGCCAGTTGCTCGATTTCGGGCAGGTAGTGGCTGGTGTAGATTACCGCCTTGCCATTGTCGGCCAGGTTGCGCACCGCCTGCAGCATGCGCT
>CAZVDA010000003.1:0-35632 GCA_964625365.1 uncultured Thiopseudomonas sp.
GGCGGTTGGCGCCACCCCGAATGATGAAAGAGAATGCAGGCGGAAGGTGCCGGGTAGAGATCGTAAAAGTTTTTGGCGGCTTAGCCCCCGCTCCTAAGCCCTTTCCGTTCAACGTAATGCACCGCGCTGGATCAAAGCCCTGACCAAGTTTGGCTTTATCCAGCCTGCTACAGCCTGACAGGTACGCGCATGATAAAGTGATGGCCTTGGCGGGTCAGGCTTTCGTTCGTCTGTAGGCTGGTTTCTTTCACGCTAAGCACCTTTGGCACAGATTGCAGGACGCCTGGCGCAGTATTTATGGGACGACTTTTCCTGAACCCATACCCATGAGCATGTGGGCCATCCGGCAATAACCTTACGATGGGCACAGCTCGGCCAGCTCGGTGTCCTCGCCCAATTCGATGGCAGGATACTGACGGTTGCAGGGCACCGGCTGCAGCCTCTCAATATGTCTTTGATAGCATATTGCTGCGTAGTTAAAATCCAGCCATGAACTGGATCGTACTTTTACATCAAGATGTTGAGGCCCTCCAAGGCTATGCCCGACACCTCAAACTCGAAGGTTACTCATCCAGCCCGCCGCCAGCGGGCTTTTTTGTGCCCGGATGCTCCCCACTTGCTCGACCGAAGCGCCGTGTTAGCCTGCAGATGTACCTGATACCCAAAGGAAACAAGCCATGCTCGGGACACCAACTGGTAAGATTTTATTTCACGCCCCTGCCTGCCATTTTCCCTGTGCTAGTATCCGGCTTCCCTCTGATAACAGCTTGCACCAAAGCAGCGGGAACACGGGCCTCATCCCTACGTACGTCACGCTAGGCACAGCCGGGGCCGGAACTTTTAACCGAACCGGTTCTCAACACATGGCCTGCTCCCAACCACCCAAGGATACGCCATGCAATCACCACCCAAAGCCAAGCCTGCGGCCTATTTGCCCTTTCATGCGTTCTGGATCAGGCTGACACTGGTGCTGATTCTGGCCACCGGCGTCTACTTTTTTCACTCGTTTGCCCGGCCGATTATCATTGCCTTTATCATCGCCATCATCACCTGGCCGGTGTATCTGCGCGTACTGGGCTATCTTGGGCAAAAACACAAAACCGCCGCCAGCCTGGCTACACTGGCGGCCATTGTTTTTCTGGTGACACCACTGGGCTTTCTGACCTCATACACCATTAAGGAAGTCGTCAGCTTTCTGGGCTGGGCGGTTAGTGCCAACGCTACCGGTGTCATGGCACCCGACTGGTTTGCCTCCATCCCGCTGGCCGGTGAATGGCTGGTTGTCACCTGGAACGAGCACCTGAGCGCACCCGGCATGATCGGTGAAATCACCCAGGTCTTCGGCAGCCAGAATATCGGCTCGGTCTACCGCAACGTCATCGCCACCAGCGGCAGCATTTTGCATATTTTTCTGACGCTGACCTTCACCCTGATCACCCTGTTTTTTCTGTACAAGGACGGCAACACGCTGGTCGGGCAGCTGGACAAGGCCGGTGAATATTTCTACCCCCAGCGCTGGTTCCGTTATTCACGGGTCATTCCGCTAGCCATCCGTTCGACCGTACTGGGCATGAGCGTGATTGCCATTGCAGAAGGCATTATTCTCGGCGTGGCCTACTGGCTTGCCGGTTTTCCATCACCGGTGATCATGGGCATTGTCACCGGTTTCATGGCGCTGATTCCCGGGGGTGCGCCGCTCAGTTTTACCCTGGTGTCCCTATACCTGACCGCCACCGGCCACTCGACCGAAGGTATTTTGCTGTTTTTGTGGGGTGCCTTCGAGCTGTTTCTGGTCGACAAGCTGATCCGGCCCCGGCTGGTGGGTGGCCCTATCAAGCTGCCGTTTCTGCCAACCTTTTTTGGTCTGGTTGGCGGCGTAAAAACCATGGGTTTTCTGGGCCTGTTTATCGGTCCCGCGCTGATGGTGGTGCTGGTGATGCTGTGGCGGGAGTTCATTCAGGATCTCACCGAGATCAAGGCCCGTCGCGCCGTAACCGGGCAGGACGCAGCACCACCAGCCGGACAGGTGTAAGCCGGTAACCGGATTTGGCCAGGGAACAATCTCCGCTATAGTTGGCACCCTTTTCGCCATCCAGTCACGCCATGCTCCCAATCGACGCCATCCTGCCGCAGCTAAAAACTGCCCTGTCCCAACACAGCACTGCCCTGCTGCAAGCGCCGCCCGGTGCCGGCAAAACTACCCGCGTGCCACTGTCCTTGCTGGATGCTACATGGCGCGAAGGACGCAAAATCCTGATGCTGGAACCCCGTCGGCTGGCCGCCCGTTCAGCGGCGCAATTTATGGCGCACCAGCTCGGTGAAACGGCAGGTCAAACCGTCGGCTACCGCACCCGGCTGGATACAAAAATCTCTGCCAGCACGCAAGTCGAAGTGGTCACCGAAGGCATCCTTACCCGCCTGATCCAGCAAGATCCCATGCTCGACGGCTACGCTGCCGTACTATTCGACGAATTTCACGAACGTTCGCTACATGCCGACCTAGGTCTGGTGCTGGTGCGCGAAAGCCAGCAGGCGTTGCGTGAGGATCTGCGGGTGCTGGTGATGTCGGCCACGCTGGATACCGCGCCCATTGCCCGCTTGCTCGGGGATGTGCCCATTATCAGCAGTGAGGGTCGTGCCTATCCGGTCGAAGTGATTTACCAGCCGGTGCGTGAACTGCAACGCAATCTGGTCGATGCCGTGTGCAGTTGCATCCGGCAGGCGCTACAGGAGCAAAGCGGCTCATTACTGGTGTTTTTGCCCGGTGCCGGTGAAATCCGCCGTGTGGCTGAACGCCTGCAAGACAGCTTGCCGGCAGATGTGTTGCTGGCGCCGCTGTACGGCACCCTGCACGGCAGCGAACAGGACGATGCCATTGCTCCTGCCCCTCACGGCAAGCGCAAAGTGGTACTGGCCACCGCCATTGCTGAAACCAGCCTGACCATCGAGGGCGTGCGGGTGGTGATTGACAGCGGCCTGCAACGCCGCGCCGTGTTTGACCCCAACAGCGGCATGAGCCGCCTGCTCACCGGGCGACTATCCAAAGCTTCCGCCGAACAGCGCAAGGGCCGAGCCGGACGCATCGAGCCGGGCGTGTGTTACCGGTTATGGAGCGATAGCGAACAAATCTCCCTGCCCGACTTTACCCCACCGGAAATCCGCGAGGCCGATCTGGCCACGCTGGTGCTGGAACTGGCGCAATGGGGCACCCGTGATCCGGCGCAACTGGACTGGATTGACGAGCCGCCCGCTGCGCACTGGAATCAGGCGCGTGACCTGCTGCAGCTGCTTGGCCTGCTCAATGCCGACGGCAGCATCAGCGAATCCGGCAAGGCCGCCCGTGAACTGGGCGTGCATCCCCGGCTGGCCAACATGATTCTGCACGGACGCAGACTGGGGCTGGGTGTAGCAGCGGCGGATATTGCCGCGCTGCTGGGCGAGCGTGACCTGCTCGGCCCACAGGCCGGTGCCGACCTGCACGAACGCCTGCGCCTGCTGCATGGCGAACGTCCGGCGCAGGGCGTGGATCGTGCCCGCCTGAATGCGGTACGCCAAAGCGCCAGACAACTGCACCACGGCAAAACCGCCGCCCTGCCGACTCCCGAACAAACCGGCCGTCTGCTGGCGCTGGCCTACCCCGACCGCATCGCCCTGCGCCGTGCGCAAAGCTCGCGTTACCAGCTCAGCAATGGCCGCGGTGCCAGCCTGCGTGACGACGATCCGCTAGCCCGCGAACAGTGGCTGGTGGCTGCCGAACTGGATGGTCGCGCCCGCGAGGCACTGATTTATCTGGCGGCACCGGTCAATCCCGTCGAGCTGGAGCAAGACCAGCCGCATCTATTTAGCGAAAGTGAAGAAGCCATCTGGCACGAACAGCGCGGCACCGTATTACTGCGCCGTGTCCACAAGCTTGGCCAACTGCTGCTGGCAGAAAAAGAACTGGGCAAACCCGCCCCCGAACACATCCAGCAGGCATTGCTGGAGGCAGTACGGCAAAAAGGGCTCGACAGCTTGCCCTGGAACGATAGCGCCCGCCAGTGGCAGGCACGGGTGCAACTGCTGGCTCGCGAGTTTCCCGGCGACTGGCCGGATGTGGGCGATAGCGCCCTGCTCGCAACACTGAATGACTGGCTGCTACCGTATCTGTCCGGTATCCAGCGCTGGGCCGACCTGCAACGGCTGGAGCTGCATAATGCGCTGAACAGCCTGCTCGACTATCCGCAACAACAGCAACTGGCCAAGCTGGCTCCCACCAGCCTGGAAATCCCCACCGGCCAGCAGGTACGGCTGGATTATCTGGCCGAAAACGGCCCGGTGCTGGCGGCCAAACTGCAAGCCCTGTTCGGCTGGACACAAACACCCTGCGTGGCCGGCGGCAAGGTGCCGGTGGTCATTCACCTGCTATCCCCCGCCCAGCGTCCATTGGCAGTCACCGCCGATCTGGACAACTTCTGGCGCAATGTTTACCCCGAGGTGCGCAAGGACAATCGCGGACGTTACGCCAAACACCCATGGCCGGAAGACCCGCTGACCGCCACTGCGCAGCAGGGTGTTAAAAAGCGCTCATAGCCGGCACTCCCTGCTGCATGTGTGTATTTTTATGCCTGCTGGATGACAAACCCGTTCCGTGCAGCCTATTATTACTGGACAAACAACCAGTGATTTATCGCAAGCCCACAACGTCCACGGACAGGGAGCATCGCATGCACACTCAACATATCCAGATTTTCACCAGCGCCGACGGCCAGGCCCAGCTTGAAGTGGCACTTGAGCAGGACACCGTATGGCTGAGCCAGGCGCAGATGGCGCAGCTGTTCGACACTACGCCTGAAAACGTATTGATGCACCTGAGAAACATTTTTCAGGATGGCGAGTTGCCAGAGACAGCAACTGCTAAGGAATCCTTAGTAGTTCGTTTGGAAGGTACACGCCAGGTAAAGCGCCGCATCAAACACTACAACCTCGACGCCATTATCTCCGTCGGCTACCGCGTCAGCTCAAAGCGCGCCACCCAGTTTCGTCAATGGGCCACCCGCGTCCTCAAAGACCATCTGGTGCAAGGCTACAGCCTCAACCAGCGCCGCCTTGCCGAGCGCGGTATCGAGTTCGAGCAGGCGGTCAATCTGCTCAGCCGCACCCTGAGCAACCAGAAACTGATTACCCCCGCCGGCGAAGCCGTGGCTGCCGTGATCAGCGATTACGCCCGCAGCTGGAGCCTGCTGCAAGGCTATGACGAGCAGCAACTGGCGGAAATCGGCATCAAGCAGGATGATATGCGCACGCTTGATCTGGATAGCGCACTGGTCGCCATCACCGACCTCAAGCGCACCCTGATTGCTAAAGGCGAAGCTACCGAGTTGTTTGGCCAGTTGCGTGGCGACGGTCTGGCCTCGGCACTGGCCACCATTGAGCAGGGCTTTGGCTATGAATTGTTTTACCCCAACGTTGCCAGCCGCGCCGCCCACCTGCTGTATTTCGTGATCAAAAACCATCCGCTGGCCGACGGCAACAAGCGCAGCGGCTCCTTTCTGTTTTTATGGTATCTGCGCCTGAATCAGGCCTTGCTGGCCAAGCCGGTCGAGCAACTGATCAACGACAACACCCTGGTGGCGCTGGCACTGCTGGTTGCCGAAAGCCTGCCCGAGCAGAAAGAACTGATGATCCGTCTGGTCGAGCACTTTATCCTGCTCAAAGCCGAATAGATGTGGCCACAGCTAAAGCGTCATTACGCCCGGCAGTGCAATGGATGCTGCGACTACGCTTCGCTACGCGCAGCATGACTAGAGACTTCACAGCTCGCATCACGTTAACCCGGCAATAACTCCGCCGGGCTTTCCAGTTGCACGATATGCGGCACAGCAGCCAGCGTCCAATTGGCCACGCCCCACGCCAGCAACTCGCTGACAGGCGCTCCATCCAGCCCTGCCGGCACGGGCTGACCCAAAAAGCGCAACGCCAGCCATAGCAAGTGACTGGCTTCAGCAAGTTTCAGCGCCGGTGCCAGCCGCTGCTTCGACCATTTTTTGCCCTCGCCATCCAGCGCCAGCGGCAGATGGGCATATCTCGGTTGCGGATAGCCCAGACACTGCTGCAAATAAATCTGCCGGGCGGTAGAGCCCAGTAAATCGGCACCGCGCACTATGTGGGTAATGCCCTGATCGGCATCGTCCACCACCACCGCCAGCTGGTAGGCAAACAGGCCATCGGCACGACGCAACACAAAGTCGCCCACGTCACGCCCCAACCGTTCTTGTTGCTGCCCCTGAATGGCATCTGCAAAGGCCACCACCTGCGCATCATCCACCCGCAAGCGCCAGGCACTACCCACAGGAAAGTCCGCCAACTGGCGCGACTGTACCGGCAACCGGCAGGTCGCGGGATACACCAGGCTGCCATCACTGGCTGTGTGGCTGGCAGCAGCGGCAATCTGCTTGCGCGAGCACTGGCAGGGATACAGCAACCCTTTGCCGGCCAGCTGTTCAAGCACCTCCAGATAGCGCTCGTCACGCAGGCTTTGCACCATGACCTCGCCGTCCCACTCCAGGCCAAACGCCTGCAAAGTGCGCTGAATCTGGTCGGCGGCATCCGGCACACAGCGGGTCTTGTCCACATCCTCGATACGCAGCAACCACTGCCCGCCATGGGCACGGGCATCCAGATAACTGGCTGCGGCGGCAATCAGCGAGCCAAAGTGCAAATCGCCGGTGGGCGAGGGAGCAAAACGTCCACGGTAGTGCATGGGTGCGGTTCCGGTCGGAGCAAAAACAGCATTTTAGCGCAAAGAAAACGCCCCCTGTGGGCGCAGCAACCATGGCAACACAATCACCCAGTGGCAGAACGAACCAAAAAGCCCTAGCATGAAGGCCAACTTCCATTCTCTCATCTGCTACGGTTGTGTCATGTCCGATCCGCAAAAACGCCCCCTGTTCAGCACCAAATACGTGGTTTTCTTTGGCATTCTGGTAGCCAGCATCCTTTACGTGCTGCTAACCCGCTAATTCCGTTTTACGCCTGCCCTGCGGAGGCCCGCCCATGTCTACACGCTTTATGTCCCGTCTGGGCCTGCAGCATCCCGTGATTCAGGCTCCAATGGCCGGAACCTCAACACCGGCACTGGCCGCCGCTGTCAGCAATGCCGGCGGCATGGGCTCGCTGGGGCTGGGCAACCTGCCGGTCGAGGCCGCCCGCGAGCATATCCGCCAGCTCAGGCAGCTCACCGACCGCGCGTTCAACATCAATTTCTTTTGCCACCAGCCGGAGCCGGCTAATAGCCAGCAGGACCAGCGCTGGCTGCACAGTCTTGCGCCCTGGTTCAGCGAATTCAACGCACAGCCACCGGCACAGCTGGATGCCGGATACGACAGCTTTGTGGGCAACACCGCCATGCTCGAGATGCTGCTGGAGGAGCGTCCGCCGGTGGTCAGTTTTCACTTTGGCCTGCCCGATGCCGCAGCCATCGCGGCCCTGCAACAAGCCGGCATCCTGCTGATGGGCTGTGCCACCTGTCGTGCCGAAGCGCAACTGATTGAGGCCGCAGGACTGGATGCGGTGATTGCACAAGGCTACGAAGCGGGCGGACACCGCGGCATTTTCGACCCACAGCACGAGCCGGCACTGGGCCTGCACGCACTACTCACACAGCTGAAAGGCAGCATCCGCCTGCCGGTCATCGCCGCCGGCGGCCTTATGGACGGCAAGGATATTGCCGAAGTGCTGGCACTGGGCGCCAGCGCGGCCCAGCTGGGTACCGCCTTTATCTGCTGCCCCGAATCAGCCGCCCCGGCGGCCTACCGCGAGCAGTTGCTGTCAGAACGGGCGCAGCATACCGGCGTAACCGCGATCTTTTCTGGCCGCCCGGCACGCGGCATCCTCAACCGCAGCCATCGCGAAATCGGCCCGCTGGCCGCCAATTTAACCGGCTACCCGCAAGCCTACAGCGCCGCCAAGGCACTGCATGCCGCCGCTGCCGCCACCGGCAACCACGAATTTGCTCCCTTCTGGGCGGGCACGGCTGCCGCACGCTGCCGTGCCATGCCCGCCGCCCGGCTGGTCGAAACCCTGGTTATGGAAATGTCCGCCGGCTAAAGCAGGACAGGCATCGCCCGCTGCGCTATAGTGTTGCCCTCGCGGCCTGTCAGGCCGCGCTTTTCTTTCTGCCCGTACAAGTCCCGTTCCGTGTCCAGCCAGCTGTCCAATATCTTCGCCACCGTTTTGCCCATTGTCCTGTATTTGCTGGCCGGCTATCTGGTCGGCAAGCGCCTGCCCAAACCGCTGGTCCGGCCCATGATTGGCGGTATTACGCCCGTGGTGTGGGTGATCCTGTTCGTAATCGGGCTGGAGTCGGGCGAGGCCTTTAGCAGCTTTGCCTCGGGCATGCAGGTGATGAAACAGGCGGCCCTCTATGCCTTTACCCTCAGCGCAGTGGTGTTTGTCTGCATCATGCCGTTCAACCGGCGCAATGACTGCGACGAGGACAGCCCGGGCGGCTGGCAGGCGCTCTGGTATCCGCTCAAGGAGTGCCTGATTGCCTTTGGCCTGGTGTTGGCCGGCGCCTTTGCCTATCGCCTGCACTGGCACGACACCGCAACCGGCGAGCTGCTGCTGAATATTTCCTGGTGGCTGTATGTGTTGCTGTTCCTGATCGGGCTGGATCTGGCCCAGGTGGCCATCAGCCGCTCCTGGCTAGCACCACGGGTACTGATGATTCCATTACTGGTGATACTGGCGTCCATGCTGGGTGGCGTACTGCTAAGCGTGATGACCGGCGAGCGCATGGCAGTATCCCTGGCGCTTAGCACCGGCTTTGGCTGGTTCAGCTTGTCGGGCGCAATTGCCGGCCAGCAACTGGGCGAAGCCTACGGCAGCGTGGCGCTGCTCAACGACCTGATGCGCGAGCTGATCGGGCTGACCGTGGTGTTTTTGCTGGGCCGCAACTTTGCCAACAGCAGCGTGGGCGTCTGCGCCGCCACCGCCATGGACACCACCCTGCCCTTCGTGCGCAAGGCCTGCCATTACCAATACGTACCCACCGCCATCATCAGCGGACTGATCCTGACCATTGCTGCACCGTTTTTTATGCTGTTTTTCCTGAGTTTTGTTTAGAGCCTGCCTCTTCTCAACAATCCTCACGCCCATGCGGATTATTGCCAATCCGGGCTAAAAATCACATTTTCCTCACGATCGTGCGGTTTTTAATCATCCCCATTCGCCATCTGCTGTACCAGCAAATCTTTTAGCCACAGCACCGCAGGATCGTGGGCGGCCTGGCGCGACCCGTACAGATTCAGCGTCAGTAGCGGGCTGGTAAAGGGCAGCGCTACCGCCGGCAGGCCCAGCTGGCGGGCCAGCCGTGACGGCAGGGTGGCGGCCAGGTCAGTCTGGCTGATCAGCGCCGGGATCAACAGGTGGTGGCGGGCGCGGGCGCGGATTGTCCGCTGCAGCCCCAGCTGCTCCAGTTGCAGATCGATATGGCCCGGGCCGTGCTGGCGGCTGGAGACATGCAGGTGCGACATGGCCAGATAGGCGTCCAGTGTCAGCCTCTGCTGCAACAGCGGATGGCCGGGGCGCAGCACGCATACATAATGATCCTGCAGCAGCGGCGCCTGCAGCAGCAAGTCGTCATCCACCGGCTGGGCCACATCGACGGCCAGGTCCAGCAGGCCGGCATCCATCTGCCGCAAGATGTTGCCGCGCTCTACCGGAAAGCTGTGCAGCCGGCACTGCGGCGCCTGGCGCATAAACTCCGGCAGGCAGCGCGGCAGTACCACCGCCTCGACCACATCGGCCATGCTCAGGCGAAAGGTACGGCTGGCCACTGCCGGATCAAAGCCGGTGCCTTCCTGCAGGCTCTGGCGGATCATGCCCAGCGCCTGGCGCACCGGCCCGATCATTGCCTGCGCGCGCACCGTCGGCAACATACCCTTGCCGCTGCGGTAAAACAGCTCGTCATCACACAAGCGCCGCAACCGCGCCAGCGCGTTGCTGGCGGCCGGCTGGGTAATGAACAACACCTCGCTGGCACGGGTGATGCTGCCATGGGTATAGATGGCCTCGAAGACCACCAGCAGGTTCAGGTCAATACGGTGCAGTTGCATGGGAGCTCCCCGTCGGGCTTGTTGGCGACACAATCATTCACTCAAAAAATAATAGAGCATAAATTTAATAAATTCGATAAATGGTTAATGAGCGCTTAGTCTCGGAAACAAGGCTGAGCACACGGCCGTTCCGACAACAACAAGAGAGACACAGCATGGATTCTTCCCGTATCGACACCCTGACCCGGTATCTGGCTACAGAGTTGCCCGGTTTTCAGGGCCCGCTGGAGGCGAAAAAATTTCCCGGCGGCCAGTCCAACCCCACCTACCTGCTAAGCACCCCCCAACAACAGTATGTGCTGCGCCGCAAGCCGGACGGCGTGCTGCTGCAATCCGCCCATGCGGTTGACCGCGAGTTCCGTGTGATCAGCGCATTGCAGGGCACCCCGGTGCCGGTGCCGCAGGCATTGCTGCTGTGCGAAGACGAGCAGGTGGCCGGCAGCATGTTCTATGTGATGAGCCATGAGCCGGGACGCATTTTCTGGGACCCGGCCCTGCCCGAGATAGCGCAAGAGCAGCGCATCGACTATTACCGCGAAGCGGTACAGACACTGGCCGCCCTGCACAGCGTGGATCTGGAGCAGGCCGGCCTGACCGATTTCGGCCGTCCACAAGCCTACTTCCAGCGCCAGCTGCAACGCTGGGTGCAGCAGTACCGCGCCTCGGAAACCGGCACCCTGCCCGCCTTCGAGCAGCTGATCGTCTGGCTGGAAGAGAACCTGCCGGACGACGACGGCCAAGTCAGCCTGATCCATGGCGACTACCGCTTCGACAACCTGATTTTCCAGCCCGATGCGGTAAAAATCCGCGCCATCATCGACTGGGAGCTGTCCACCCTCGGCCATCCGCTGGCCGACATCGCCTATTTCTGCATGTGCCTGCGCCTGCCCTCGGCCGGCAGCTACAAGGGCTTGCACCAGGTGGATCGCGCCGCCCTGGGCCTGCCCGGCGAAGCCGAAATCCGCGAGCTGTATTGCCGCGCCCGTGGCATCGAACAGATCGAGCACTGGACCTTCTACGTGGCCTTCAGCTTTTTCCGTCTGGCCGCCATTTTGCAGGGCGTCTACAAGCGGGCACTGGACGGCAACGCCTCCAGCAGCCAGGCGCTGCAGGTCGGCAAGATGGCCCAGCCGCTGGCACAGATGGCCCTCGACATGATCGCAACCGAACACTAACCAGGAGCAACTCCATGACCACCAATCTGTTTGACCTGACCGGCAAGATCGCGCTGGTCACCGGTGCCAGCCGCGGCATCGGCGAAGCCATTGCCCGCCTGCTCGCCAGCCAGGGCGCCGAAGTCATCATTTCCAGCCGCAAGCAGGCCGACTGCCAGGCCGTGGCCGACAGCATCAATGCCGAAGGCGGCAAGGCCAGCGCCCATGCTTGCCACATCGGCGACATGGATTCCATCGCCAGCCTGTTCGCCATGATCCGCGAACGCCATGGCCGGCTCGACATCCTGATCAACAACGCCGCCACCAACCCCTACTTCGGCCACATTCTGGATACCGACCCGCTCGCCTTCGAGAAGACCTACGAGGTCAACCTGCGCGGCTATTTCTTCATGTCGGTGGAAGGCGGCAAGCTGATGCGCGAGCAGAAGTCCGGCTGCATCGTCAACACCGCCTCGGTCAATGCGCTGCACCCGCAGCCCATGCAGGGCATCTATTCGATCAGCAAAGCCGCCGTGGTCAGCATGACCAAAGCCTTTGCCCGCGAGTGCGGCCCGCTGGGCATCCGCGTCAACGCCATCCTGCCCGGTCTGACCGAAACCCGTTTTGCCAGCGGCCTGTTCGACAACCAGGCGCTGTATCAGCAAATCGTCAGGCAGATTCCGCTGCAGCGTCATGCCATGCCCGAAGACATGGCCGGCACCGTGCTCTATCTGGTCTCCGATGCCGCCCGCTACACCACGGGTGCCTGCATCGTGGTCGATGGCGGCCTGACCCTCTGAGGAGCAACAGAATGAATTTTGCCTACAGTGAAAAAAGCCTGGAGTTACAGGCCCGCCTGAACGACTTCATGGATGCCCACGTGGTGCCGCGTATCGGCCAGTGGCAACAGGAAGTCAGCGCCGGCATCTATCCGGTGTCCTTCATGGACGACCTGAAAGCACTGGCCAAAGAGGAAGGTCTGTGGAACCTGTTTCTGCCCGGCCTGCGCGACGACGAGCCCGGCACCCGCCTGACCAACCTGGAATATGCCCCGCTGGCCGAGATCATGGGCCGCGTGTCCTGGGCCTCCGAGGTGTTCAACTGCAATGCGCCGGATACTGGCAACATGGAGCTGCTGCACCTGTGCGCCACACCGGAGCAGCGCGAGCGCTGGCTGCTGCCGCTGCTCAACGGCGAGATCCGCTCGGCCTTTGCCATGACCGAACCGGACGTGGCCTCCTCCGACGCCACCAACATCCAGACCCTGATCCGCCGCGAAGGCGACGAATACGTGATCAACGGCCGTAAGTGGTTTATCACCAATGCCTCGCACCCGCAGTGCGACTTTCTCATCGTGATGGGCAAAACCGACCCGGATGCCGACACCCGCCACCAGCAAAGCATGGTAATCGTGCCCATGGATACGCCCGGCGTGCAGGTGGTGCGCAACATCAGCGTGATGCACCACCAATCGCCAGAAGGCCATAACGAGATAGTGCTACGTGATGTGCGCGTACCGGCCAGCAACCTGCTGGGCGAGGAAGGTTCCGGCTTTGCGCTGGCCCAGGCCCGCCTTGGCCCGGGCCGCATCCACCACTGCATGCGTAGCATCGGCGCCGCCGAACTGGCCCTGCAACTGATGCTGGGCCGCATCCAGGAACGCAAAACCTTTGGCCGCTTCCTGTACCAGCACGGCTCCACCGGCGACTGGGTGGCACTGTCACGCCTGCAAATCGAGCAGGCCCGCCTGCTGGTGCTCAAGGCTGCCTGGATGATCGACGAGCTGGGCGCCAAGGCTGCCCGCAAGGAGATCGCCATGATCAAGGCGGTGGTGCCGCGCATGCAGGAGCAGGTGATCGACCGCGCCATCCAGAGTTTTGGTGCCATGGGCCTGAGCCCCGACACCCCGCTGGCCGACCTCTGGATCAATGCCCGCGCCCTGCGTCTGGCCGACGGCCCCGACGAAGTACACCTGCGCAGCATTGCCCGCATGGAGCTGAAACAGGCGCAGGAGCAGCTTGGCCATACCAGTCGTTACATGACGCCGAAGCAGTAGTTTTGCACTGCGGTTACTGACAGGGCGGGACATCCCGACCGGCTACGCTGGTTCGGCCTGCGGCCAAACCGCTAAATGCCGGCCGGGATGCCCCACCCTGTCAGAATCCACCTTGTGCGGCGGAAGGTATCTGGCCCGCCTTTGGCGGGCTGCTGTCGCGCGCCAAGAGCAGAGTTGGCGCTTGTTATCCTTGAACCCGGCGCTTTACCTTCTTTATACATTTGACGTTATTCGCATCATTCACCCGGCAACAAAAAACCGGGCCACTTGGGCCCGGTAAACTAGCGATAAACTAGGGAGACGAGAAGAACTATCGCTTACTGCTTGATTCCTTCTACCTGGATATCCAGGCGTACTTCGGCAGGAATCGGACCGACAAAGAAATCCATGCCCCACTGGGTGCGGTCAATGGTGGCGCTGAAGTCACCACCACAAACAGTGGCACCCTCAAACATCGGGCTTTCATAGCAGTTGAAGTTTTCCGCGTTCAGGGTCACCGGATTGGTCTTGCCCAGCAGGGTCAGATTACCGGTCACGCTCTGTGGCTGGCCGTCCTTGAAGGTCCAGGCGGTGGACTCGAAGGTCATGGCCGGATATTTTTCGACATTCAACAGATCGGCACTTTTCATGTGGCCGTCAAAGGCTGCGTTACCTGTCTGTACGCTATCTGTCGGAATCTCGATTTTCAGCTGGCCGGTACCTTTGGCCGCATCCAGCTGCAGCTCGCCTTCAATATTGTAGAAACCGCCATGGTTGGTACTGGTACCAAAGTGGCCGATGGCAAAGCGTGCGTTGGTGTGGTCCGGGTCGAGTTTATAGGTGTCGGCCAGTACACTGGTGCTAAGGGCCGCGGCCAGCAGGGCGGGTACAAAAACAATCTTGTTCATCCAGATTCTCCAGTAATTGATAATGTGTCCATGCTATATCCGCAACAGGCTCGATGCTAGAGGGCAAAACTGCTCTCTTTGTTGCAACAGTGCAACAATCTCTCAGCCATCTCGCCAAGGTAACCTGATGTAACAGATACGGGGCTTGATGTACCATGCGGCATAGGTTTACAACCTGATTCGTCATCATGTTGCAGCCCGCGTACCCAGTGCCTGTCTGCTGTCCAGCGCGCAAGCTGGCGATGTCCGTTCCGCAGTGGACATGGCCAACGGTTGGGTGCCCGGCGGCGAACAGCACCGTCTGGACGTCATTCACCCGCTGCCCGTGCTGCGTCAAAACTGTGCCGCATACGGCGCAGGCAAACTGCCGGATGCCGCGCATCCGCCCAATTCACCTCACCCCGGTATTCACCCATGACCCAGATCTGGCAAAAGCTTTCGCAAACCTCCCGTCTGTTTATTGCATTCGGCAGCGTCATGGTACTGATCATCGCCACCTCGGTGCAGTTTCAGGCCAACTTCTTCACTTCGGCGAGGCTCAAGCACCTGGCCGAATCCGAAATACCGGTACAGCTGGAAAAACTGGCGCTGGATGTACGGCTGCTGCTGGAGCCAGCCATTCAGAGTTCGCGCATCCTGGCCAACGATATTGAGCTGCATAACAACCTGATCAAGGCTAGCCCGGAAGAGCGCACCCGGCTCATTGAAAACAAACTGCTCAACATCCGCGAAGGATTAACAGCCAACAGCCTGTCCGCCGCCATTCATCTGCCCGGCGATTCACGCTACTTCCAGCTGACCGCCACCGGCATGCAGCAACGCCCTTTGCGGCGCGACAACCCCGATGACGCCTGGTATTTCAACTTTATCAGCTCCGGCCAGGCCTACACCCTGCAGCTGGACACCAACACCTTTAGCGGCAGCCAGCTGCTGATGTTTATTGATTACCGCAGCGAACGCAGTGTCGCAAACAACATACCCCTGCTGGTCGGCGCAGCAGCTCTGGAGGCCAGCACCCTCAGCAACCTGATCAGCAACTACCGGCTGGGCGAGCATGGTTTCGTCTCCCTGGTGACCCGCAGCGGCGAAATCCAGAGTAGCAACCCTGACTCCATCCTGACGGCCATCAGCCAGCAACCCGTCTACAGCAAGCTGCTCAACAACGCCAATCAGCAGGTGTTCGAGCAGGTTCATCAAGGCCGCGACTACATGCTGTCCAGCATCTGGGTCGACAGCCTGCAGCGCTGGCTGATCATCGAAATACCCAGGGCTGAACTAACCGATCCCATCAACCGCCAGATGTGGGCCGCCCAGGCCATAGGCTTTGGCCTGATACTGCTGGCCCTGCTGCTGATCTATCCGCTCGCCCGCTCACTCACCCGTCCGCTGCGTGAAGTACAGGGCCAGCTGGGCAGCATCACCCAGAGCCTGGACCTGAGCCGCCGCATTCACATCAGCGACCAGGCAGAGCTGGGCCAGCTGGCCGCACAGATCAACAAACTGCTGGAGCGCCTGCAGGGCACGGTGAGCGAGATTCTGCGCTCGTCCGGCCTGCTCAACGAAACCGCACTGCGCCTGGCCGACACCACCGGACTGGGCCATACCAGCAGCGATACCCGGCAGGCCGCACAAACCATGGCGGCCGCCATCGAGCAGATGTCTTCATCCGTGGCCGAAATCACCTCCACCATGGAAGAACTGTCTGCCTCGTCCACCCAGATTGCCGACCACTCGCAATCGGTGGTGGATGTGGCCAACCTGACCCTGGACAGCAGCCGCAAGGGGGCCGGTGCCATGCAGGAGCTGGAACAGCACATGACCGGCATCCACAACGACTACGCCAACAGCCTGCAAGACATTCTGGAGCTGGGCAACCAGTCCAAGGAAATCAGCAAGGTGATGGACCTGATCAACAACGTGGCCGACCAGACCAAGCTGATCGCCTTCAACGCCGCACTGGAAGCCTCCAGCGCCGGCGAAGCCGGCAAACGTTTCTCGGTGGTGGCCGGCGAAATCCGCCGCCTGGCCGACAGCGTTACCGAATCCACCCGCAGCATTGAAGAGCGCATCCAGGCCATTCAAAGCTCCATCAGCCGGCTGGTACTGACCTCGGAAAAAGCGGTCAACTCGGTGCAGTCCGGCATGGACGTCAGCGCCGCCACCGCCCGCGAACTGAGCGAACTGGTCGAAGCAGCCACCCGCACCAGCAACGCCGCCCAGCAGATTTCTTTGTCTACCAAGCAGCAGAAAACCGCCAGCAGCCAGGTAGTCATCGCCCTGCGCGACATTGCCAATGCCAGCTCGACCAACGCCCAGTCGGTACGCAACATTTCCGACATCAGTGAAGAGCTGCTGGGCATGGCCCAGGCGCTGGAACAGCTGATGCAGGAATTTCAGCAAAAGCATAATAACTAGCAGAGATAGAGCCTGACTGTGTACTACGCAGCGCATATAAAACACACTGCCTCCACCCGGCAGATAACGTACAATCCACCCGTTGCCCATGGTTCGCCAGCCTGTACATACCTGTTGTCCCACGCGGACGGGGTGTCTGCCGCCGAACGCTGCGCCTCCGCCCAGTCATTCCTTCCAGGTATCCATCCATGACCCAGTTCTGGCAGAAGCTTTCGCAAACCACACGTATGTTCTTTGCATTTGGTACTTTCATGGTGCTGGTCACCGTCATGTCAGTGCTGTTTCAGGCCAACTTCTTCACCTCGGCACGACTCAAGCACCTGGCCGATTTTGAAATTCCCACCCAGCTGGAAAAGCTGGCACTGGAAGTTCGTTTGCAACTTGAACCGGCCATCCAGACCTCGCGCATCCTGGCCAATGATACTGACCTGCACTACCGGCTAACCCGCAGCACTACCGAAGAGCGCCGGGAGCTGGTCGAACAAAAACTGCTCAACATCCAGGAAGGCTTTGCCGCCAACAGCCTGTTTGTCGCAACCAGCCTGCCCGACGACAGCCGCTACTATCAGCATAACCTTGGCCGCCTGCAGGATCGCCCCCTGCAACGCAGCAACCCCGATGACGCCTGGTACTTCAACTTCGTCAAATCCGGCCAGACCTACGAGCTGCATCTGGACACCAACGAGTTTAGTGGCAGCCAGCTGCTGTTGTTCGTCAACTACCGCAGCGAACACAGCACCGCCGACGGTACGCCGCTGCTGGTAGGGGGCGTAGCGCTGGAAATGAAAGCCCTCACCGAGCTGATCAGCAACTACCGCATGGGGGACAGCGGCTTTGTCTCGCTGGTAACCCGCAGCGGCGACATCCAGAGCGGCAACCCGGACTCCATCCTGGGCGATATCCGCAAGGGCGAAGCCTACAACGGCCTGCTGGATAACACCGGTCACCAGATTTTTGAAATCAGCCACAAAGGCAGGGACTACATGCTGTCCAGCATCTGGGTCGACAGCCTGCAACGCTGGCTGGTCATCGAGGTGCCCAAAGCCGAGCTGACCGGTCCGATCAACAAGCAGATGTGGGTTGCGCTGGCCGTTGGCCTGGGCCTGATGCTGCTGGCACTGGCCATGACTTACCCGGTCGCCCGCTCGCTGACCGGCCCCCTGCGTGAAGTACAAAGCCAGCTGGGCAGCATCACCCAGAGCCTGGATCTGGGCCGCCGCATTCACATCAATGACCAGGCCGAACTGGGGCAGCTGGCCAGCCAGGTCAACCAGCTGCTGGAGCGCCTGCAAAGCACCGTCAGCCAGATCCTGCGCTCATCGGGCCAGCTCAACGCCTCGGCACGCCGGCTGGCCGATACCGCCGGCCTGAGCCACATCAGCAGCGATACCCAGCAGGCCGCACAAACCATGGCGGCCGCCATCGAGCAGATGTCTTCATCCGTGGCCGAAATCACCTCCACCATGGAAGAACTGTCTGCCTCGTCCACCCAGATTGCCGACCACTCGCAATCGGTGGTGGATGTGGCCAACCTGACCCTGGACAGCAGCCGCAAGGGGGCCGGTGCCATGCAGGAGCTGGAACAGCACATGACCGGCATCCACAACGACTACGCCAACAGCCTGCAAGACATTCTGGAGCTGGGCAACCAGTCCAAGGAAATCAGCAAGGTGATGGACCTGATCAACAACGTGGCCGACCAGACCAAGCTGATCGCCTTCAACGCCGCACTGGAAGCCTCCAGCGCCGGCGAAGCCGGCAAACGTTTCTCGGTGGTGGCCGGCGAAATCCGCCGCCTGGCCGACAGCGTTACCGAATCCACCCGCAGCATTGAAGAGCGCATCCAGGCCATTCAAAGCTCCATCAGCCGGCTGGTACTGACCTCGGAAAAAGCGGTCAACTCGGTGCAGTCCGGCATGGACGTCAGCGCCGCCACCGCCCGCGAACTGAGCGAACTGGTCGAAGCAGCCACCCGCACCAGCAACGCCGCCCAGCAGATTTCTTTGTCTACCAAGCAGCAGAAAACCGCCAGCAGCCAGGTAGTCATCGCCCTGCGCGACATTGCCAATGCCAGCTCGACCAACGCCCAGTCGGTACGCAACATTTCCGACATCAGTGAAGAGCTGCTGGGCATGGCCCAGGCGCTGGAGCAACTGATGCAGGAATTCAGTATCGACGCCAACAACCAGTAACGGGAAGCAATTGCCATGGATACCCCGGCCCCGATTCGCGTCCTGCTGGCCGACGACAGCAGTATGGCGCGCAGCCTGCTATGCGAAATACTGCACCAGAGTACCGACCTGCTCGTGGTTGGCGAGGCAGCCAACGGCCAGCAAGCCGTACAGCTGGCGCTGGAGCTCAAGCCGGACGTGATCTGCATGGACCTGGACATGCCTGTCATGGACGGCATTGAAGCCATTGATGCCATCATGCACCAGAAGGCCATTCCCATTCTGGTGATCAGTGCCGAAGGCGATGCCCGCAAGGCCTATCAGGCGCTGGCCACCGGCGCACTGGACATCATTGCCAAGCCCTCGCTGGACAGCGACGAAGCCGCCGGACTGATCAACAAGGTACGCCTGCTGGCCGGCGTCTCGGTGATCACCCGCATACGCCGCAATCCTGCCGCACAGCCGGTGACACCCTCGCTTTGCCTGGTACCCGGCTATGTGCGCAGCTACCGCCACCTGCTGGCCATTGCCTGCTCCACCGGCGGCCCGCAGGCACTGGCCTGGTTGCTGCCACGGCTAAAAGCTGACTTTCCCGCTCCGGTACTGATCAGCCAGCACATCAGCGACGGCTTTGTCGAAGGCATGGTGCAGTGGCTCAATACCCTGTCGGCGCTGCCGGTCAAGGTCGCCGAACAGGGCGAAAACCTGCAGGCTGGCCAGGTCTATATCTCGCCGTCCGAGTCGCACATGACCATCGCCAGCGGTGACACCATTCACCTGCGCCCCCGCAAGGACGACGACATCTACCGCCCCTGCTGCAACTTTCTGCTCGAATCGGTAGCCGCCACCCACGGCAGCGACAGCATTGGCCTGATCATGACCGGCATGGGCCGCGACGGTGCCACCGGCATGCTGGCCATCCGCAACAGCGGCGGCCTGACCCTGGCACAGGACGAAGCCAGCTCGGTCATTTTCGGCATGAACCACGAAGCCATCCAGCTGGATGCAATTGACCAGGTGCTGGCACTGGACGACATTCCGGACTACCTCAACCTGCTCGTCACAGGTGCATCATGACCGGACTGGAACCCTTCAAAAAACAGGTCTACGACTACTCCGGCCTGGTGCTGGACGGCAATCTGGCCGAACAGCGGCTGCACAAATGCCTGCAGCAGGCCCAGCAGCTGCTCGGCCTGAATGCCACCCAGTACCTGGCCCGCCTGCAGCAATCACAGACCGAGCTGGACGCCCTGGTCAGCCAGCTGACCGTCAACGAAACCTATTTCTTCCGCGAATCCGAACAAATCGCCCTGCTGGTACACAGCCTGCTGCCGCGCCTGCAGGCACAGGCTGGAGAGCGTCCGCTGCGCATCCTCAGTGCCGGCTGCTCGTCCGGCGAAGAACCCTACAGCCTGGCCATGGCCATCCTCGAAGCCCATGGCGAACAGGGCCTGCAACAGGTCACGATTGACGCCGGCGACGTGGACCTGAACATTCTGGACAAGGCCCGCCAGGCCCTGTATTCGTCTTTTTCTTTTCGTGGCGTAAGCGACGGACTGCGCCAGAAATACTTCACCGAAACCGCCAGGGGTTTTCAGCTTGACCCACACATCAGCAAGGCGGTGCGCTTCTTCATGCTCAACCTGATGGCCGACGAATACCCGGCAGAACAGGGTCTCTACGACGTCATTTTCTTTCGCAACGTATCCATTTATTTCGATCTGGAAACCCGCCAGAACATCCAGCGCCGTTTTGCCCGCATCATGCAGCCCGATGCCGTGCTGTTCCTGGGCACCACCGAAACCCTGGGCAACGATTTCGACATTTTCGACCTGCACGAAGAGCTGGGGCTGTATTACTTCGTCAAAGGCCGGCACCTGCGGCCACACAAACCGCCGCTGCCCGACCCGCAACCCATTGCCACCAGCCAGCCGGCCCGGCCGGCAGCGCCGCGCATGCCCGAACCGGCCACGCAGCCGGCTCCCCCGCGTACCCAGCCCGACCTGCAGCAACTCAAGCAGCTGCTGCTCGAAGAGCGCCACACCGAGGCGCAAAGAAAACTGGACCTGGTGCTGCATGCCGAGCCGGAGCTGGCAGCGGCGCGGCTCATGCAGGCCTGGCTGGACATCAACACCCGCCAGTTCGCCCTGGCCGCCACACGGCTGGACCGACTGCTCGGCGAAGACAGCTGGAATCTGGACGCCCTGCTGGCCCGTGGCCTGTGCAGCAAATGGCAGGGCGATCTGGACGCTGCCTGCCGCCATTTCAAGACCGCCTGCTACGCCCATGCCGAGTCCTGGCTGGCCCAGTACTTTTACGGCGAAGCCCTGCGCCAGCATAACCAGCCGCAGGCCGCCCGCGCGCCGCTGCAAATCGCCCGGCGCATCTTGTCCAGCAACCTGCAGGCCGACAGCGGCTGCCAATGGCTGCCACTGGCACCGCCCGCCGGTGATGCCCTGTTCCTGATCGAACGCCAGCTGCTGGCCCTGAAAGCCATGCCGGGCAACGGCACCCGCGGAGACTCCTGATCATGGCCCTGGATATCAAGAAATTCATCCATCGTTTCATTGACGAAGCCCGCGAACAGCTGCGCCTGCTGGAAACCGGACTGGAACAGCTACGCCACGGTGAACACAATGCCGAGCTGGTCAACAGCCTGTTCCGCGCCGCGCATACCCTCAAGGGCTCGTCGCGCATGCTCAAGCTGCTGCCCATCTCGGACACCGCCCACAGTCTGGAAGACGTCCTCAGCGCCCTGCGCGACCAGAAGATCAGCCTCAGCGATGCCACCCTCGACCTGATGCTGGAAGCAGTGGACGCCCTGAGCAACCTGACCACCCATCTGGCCAGCAACCCCGACCCCGCTGCCCTGCCCGAAAGATCCGCCGCGCTGTGCCAGCGGCTGGCCGCCGCAGCAACCGGCGACAGCGCCAGTGATACATTAGCCACGCCCGAACCGGCACAGCCGCAAACCGCTGCGCCTGCAGAAACCGCCGCCCGCCCGGCCAGCGAGCCGGCCCTGCGCAGCGCCGATTCGGTGCGCCTCAAGCTCGACAACCTGGAGCAGCTGATCAAACTGATGTCGGAAGTTACCATCAGCCAGGCCGGCCTGCGCGAGCTGCTGCAGGACGCCCGTACGCTGTACCAGGCCTGGGAGTCCACCAGCCTCAAGGACGTCCGGCACAGCCCGCTGTTCGCCGCCTACCAGCAACTGTATCAGGGCTTGCGTGACGTTATCGGCAGCCAGGAATCGCTGGTGCAAAACCTGCACGAGCAGTCACTGGGCCTGCGCATGCTGCCACTGACCCAGATCCTGGAGCCGGCCCGCAAGCTGGTGCGCGACATGGGCCGCGAGCTGGGTAAACCGGTCGAGCTGCAGGTCATTGGTGAAGAAATCGAACTGGACCGCCAGCTGATCGAAAAACTGGTCGAGCCGGTCCAGCACCTGCTGCGCAACGCGCTGGACCACGGTCTGGAAAGCAGCGAACAGCGCCAGGCCGCCGGCAAAAACCCGCGCGGCCTGATCCAGATCAGCGCCCGACAAGATGGCGGCTGGGTGAGTCTGGACATCAGCGATGACGGTGCCGGGCTGGACGTGGACAAAATCCGCAACAAGGCGCTGCGCCAGAACCTGTTCAGCGAAGAGGAACTGGCCCAGAAAAGCCCCGCCGAGCTGAAAAACCTGATCTTCCTGCCAGGTTTTTCCACCAGCGTCATGATCACCGAGCTGTCCGGACGCGGCGTCGGTCTGGACGTGGTCAAGCGCAGTGTCGAAGACCTACAGGGCATGGTCGAAGTCGGCAGCCAGCCCGGCCAGGGCACCACCTTCAGCCTGCGCCTGCCGCTGTCGCTGGCCATGCTGCGCATCCTGATCGTTGATGTAGACGGCCACCTGCTGGCCTTTACCGCCCGGCACGTCGTGGAAATGATCTACATCGACAGCCAGTCGCTGCTGGATATCGCCGAGCGTCAGGTGTTTGTACTGCGCAACGAATTTGTGCCCGTTTTTGAAGCATCACAGCTGATCCAGCTGCCCACCCGGCGCACCGGCATTCAGCCCGAGCAGGGCAGCCAGCAACTGATGCTGGTACTGCAGGTACAGCATGAAAAAATCGCCCTGCGCATCGACCGCATGGTTGACGAACGGGATCTGGTCATCAAGCCCATGCCCGTCCATCTGGCCCGCCAGCCGCTGGTAGCCGGCATCGTCAATCATGGCTACCGGCAACTGGTCAGCCTGCTGCACGCGCCGCAACTGTTCGAGCTGGCCCAGCGCAGCCGTGGCAAAACGGCCGACAGCAGCCCGCCCGGCATCCGCCAGCATATTCTGGTGGTGGACGACTCGCTCAACACCCGCGAAATTGAAAAAGACCTGCTGGAAGCCTGGGGCTACCAGGTCACCCTCGCCGAAGACGGCCAGGACGGCCTGATCAAGGCCCGTGCCGGCGAGTTCGACGCCGTCCTCACCGACGTGGAAATGCCGGTCATGGACGGCTTCACCCTGACCAGCCACCTGCGCCAGGACGAACGCTACAAACACACGCCCATCATCATCATTACCTCGCGCGAAAAAGACAGCGACCGCCGCCGCGGCATCGAGGTAGGGGCCGATGCTTATATTGTCAAAGGCAGCTTTGACCAGAACAGCCTGATTGATACACTTAGGGTGCTGCTCGGGTAATAGCCCGGGCCCCACGGAGATGCGCATGAAAATACTGGTAGTCGACGACGACCTGCTGGCAGCAGAAATGACCAGCGCCATCCTGGAAGCCAGTGGCTACGCCACCCTGGTTGCCGAAAACGCTATCGAAGGCTTCGAACTGCTGGGCAGCCACGCTGATATTGCCATGGTAGTCAGCGACCTCAACATGCCGCTGGTGTCCGGTATCGAGTTTTTCCGCGAGCTGCACGAGCAGGGCAGCACTCTGCCCTTTGTCCTGCTCTCCGGCGACAACGCGGACCACCTCATGCAGGAAGAGCCCGGACTTGCAGCCTGCCTGACCAAGGACTTCGATCTGGCCGACAGCCTGCCGCGGCTTGTAAGCCAGCTCTTACCCGCCTGACCACCATCCGAGCAGCCGTGAGCACATACCATGACTGACCAGAAAGTTTCGCTTAGCGACAAAATGACCCGGCTCAAAGACAGCTTTGTCGGCCAGCTGCCGGAACGCATCAGCGATCTGCGGCGGGCGCTGGCTGCGCTGCACGAACGCGCCAATACCGAAAACTCCGCACTGGCCGACCTGCACCGCTACTGGCACAGCCTCAAGGGTGCCGGCCACATCTTCGGCTTCAACGATCTGGCCAAGGTAGCCGCCGTTGCCGAGGCCGAGTCCCAGCCGCTGCTGGACGTGCCCGACACCCCCATTCCGCCCCAGTGGCTGGACCAGCAAAACGACTTCATTCATGCGCTGGCCGGTCACTACCGCGCGCTGGATCGTCTGGACACCGGCAAACCCCACAGCTTCCAGGTACCCTATTTTGAAATGGGCCAGATCCACCAGGACTGGCAGCAACTGGGCTCGCCACTGATTTACGTGTGCGACGACGAAACCGACCAGGTTGAATACCTGCAATACCAGTTGCAATGCTTTGGCTACCAGGTACGCCACTTTACCCATGTGGACAGCTTCGAGCAGGCCGTCATGCAGCAACGGCCCGACGCCGTGATCATGGACGTACACTTCCCGCAGGGGCGTACCGCCGGCACCGAAACCCTGCACCGCGTCAACCAGCGTCTGGGCTACCAGCTGCCGGCGCTGGTTCTGTCCGGCATGGACCACTTTGATGCCCGCCTCAGCGCTTACCGTGCCGGCTGCCGCAGCTACTTCACCAAGCCGGCCAAACCGATGGCCCTGGCCAATGCACTGGACAAGCTGATCCGCAAACCCGAGGTCGAGCCCTATCAGATCCTGATCGTGGACGACGACCCGGAAATTGCCGAATACCACAGCCTGATCCTGACCAACGCCGGCATGAGAGTCCGTCAGGTGCACGACCCGGCACAGGTGCTCGACACCCTGCGCGAATTTACGCCCGACCTGATCCTGATCGACGTCTACATGCCAGGCTGCAACGGCTACGAGCTGGCCGGCGTGATCCGCCAGGTACCTGAATACCTGGGCATGTCGATCATCTACCTGTCCAGCGAAACCGACACCCGTAAACAGCTCAGCGCGATGGAAGTGGGCGTGGAAGGTTTCATCACCAAGCCCGTGGTACCCGACGAGCTGGTCAGCGCCGTCGCACTGCGTGCCGAGCGCATGCGGGCCCTGCGCGGCCTGATGACCCGTGACAGCCTGACCGGCCTGTACAACCACACCGCCACCACCGAAATAATCAGCTCCATCCTTGCCCAGGCCAGCCGCAACCACGAACAGCTGGTACTGGCCGCGCTTGACCTGGACCTGTTCAAACAGGTCAACGACAACTACGGCCACCTGGCCGGCGACCAGGTACTGCTGGCCCTGTCACACATGCTGAAAAACCGCCTGCGCCATGGCGATATTGTCGGTCGCTACGGCGGCGAAGAATTTGTCATCCTGCTGCGCGACACCAGTATCGAAAGTGCGCACACCCTGCTGGACCGCCTGCGTGACGAGTTTTCCGGCATAGTCTTTTCCGCCGGCAACGACACCTTCAGCTGCACCTTCAGCGTGGGCCTGAGCAGCTACGCCAGCTACAGCACGCTCGACGAACTGATGAGCCACTCCGACCAGGCGCTGTATACCTCCAAACACAACGGCCGCAACCGCGTTACCCGCTACGGTGCGTCCGTATGAGCCACATCGAGCCACCGCAAACACTGGACCAGGCACTGGCCGAGCGGCAAAAAAATACACGCCAGATCGTCGATGTAGACGAGCCACAGGTCAAGCTGGTGATCTTACGCCTGCAGGAGCGCTATTTTGCCTTCCACGGCACCAGCATCCGCGAAGTCATCGACGGCCACAGCGAAGTCTTCTACGTACCCGGCATGCACGAGTCCGTTGAAGGCGTCATGAACCTGCGCGGCGATATCCAGTCGGTCCTGAACCTCAACGACCTGCTACACCTGCCGGCCAGCGACGGACCGGCGGCCGGCCGCGTTATCCTGCTGGGCTGTGGTGCCGGCATTCTCACAGGCATCCGCATTGACGAACTGCTGGATGTCGCCGATGTTGCACAAAGCCAGCTCAAGCCGCCGCTGGACAGCCTGCCCGCCCACCTCAAGCCGCTGGTCAGCGCACTGCTGGACTACCGCGGTCTGCCGGTCGTTCTGCTGGATCTGGATCTGGTTCTGCAAGCCTGGCAACAACAGCTGTCATGAACAGCCTTGCCCTGGTGACCTGGCGGGCCGGCGACCAGCAATTTGCCGTGGAAGCCAGCCGCATCCTCACCCTGCAGCCCTACAGCAACAACATGGACTGCCACAGCCTGCACCAGCTGCTGCCCGGGCTGGACGCCGAAGCCCCTGCCTATTGTCTGGGCTGGCAGGCAGACGGACACACCTGCTGGCTCGCCACCCGTGACGAACCTCTGCACCTGCAACTCCCGCTGGATGCACTCTGGCCGCTACCCGCCTCGCTGCAGAAGGCCCGCCAGAACCCCGCCATCCGTGCGCTGGGCTGGCACCGGGGCCGGCCGCTCACCCTGCTGGATACCCGCGAACTCGCACGCCAGTTCCATCCGCCCGCCCCCACAGGCTCCAGCAGCCCCCGCGCCCATGATTTTTAGACCGGACAGCCGTATAATCGCGGACCTGCACCCCGCGCGCCCCAGGCACGCGCCTGACACCCACCGCCATGGCGCACGGCCCACAGCCTGCCCCATACGCCCTGTCCTGGTGCCCGCATGAAAAATATGCTGCATATCGAAAAACGCATCATGGCCGCCAGCGCACTGCTGGTACTGCTGACCGGCATACTGGTCAGCCTGGCCAGCATCCTGCCCATGTACCAGTCCGTGCGCTCCCAGATCGAAGCCGCCAGCCTGGCCAATGCCCGCGCCCGGCAAACCAGCATCGACTACCAGCTCGCCTCCTACCAGGCGATTGCCACCCAGTTCACCAGCCGTACCGAGATCCGCAAACGGCTGGAAGCCTGGTTGCAGCAGGATATCAGCCTGCAGGAACTACAAGACTACAGCCAGCCCCGCCTGCAGGAGCCGGCCAGCCAGACTCCGCATCTGGCTGCCATGTTCCGCATCAGCCAGGGCGAAACCATTGCCGCCATCGGCGACTATGCACCCCGGATTCCGGCCCGCGCACTACAACCCGGCAACAGCGGCACCTGCCTATTCACCCTGAGCGAAGCCAGCGGCGATATTCCCCTGGTCAAGGCCAGCGCGGCCATCCACAACGCGGCCGGCGAAGTCATCGGATACGACATCCTGTTTTTTCACCCCACAGCACTGGCCCACCACCTGCAGGGCTTTGCCAATTACGACAACCAGGCCAAAATATTCATCTACCAGCATAGCCCGCCGCTGGTACTGGCCCGCCCCCACTCCAGCGATCAGACAACCACCGCCCTGCAGCCTGAAATTCTGCACCCCATTATGCAGGCAGACCACCAGCTCCCCCCGCCCGGCCTGCACAGGATCAGCGACGGCGACGGTACCGTGCTGATTGTGCAGCCCCTTGAAGAAGGCAACAGCAGCCTGGTGATCATGGTATCCAGACCGGTGTTTTATGCACTGGCTTACCACAACCTGTACTGGATCTATGCGTTGATCATAGTGCTGTTGCTGCTGGCCACCCTTGCCAGCCGGCAGGCCATCCGCCCCCTGCTGGCTACCCTGACCCGCCAGGCGAGGCAGCTGGACAGCCACCAGACCGAGCTTCGGCTGGCCGCCAGCGTGTTTGAAAACACCCGCGAAGCCATTGCCATCACCGACTCCGGCCTGCATATCATCCGTGCCAATCCGTCCATGCTTTTGCTCAGCGGACGCAGCCAGGATGAGCTGGCCAGCCAGCCGCTAAGCCAGTACCTGCACATTACCGGCGAAGACAACCCGCAATTTTTCCTGCTGCGCCAGCTCTGCGAAGCAGGCCGCTGGCAGGGTGAAGTCGGCCACCTGCGCTCGGCCGGCGACAGCCTGCGCACCAGCCTGCTCAACATCAGCACCGTATATGATGACAAGGGCGATATCCTGTACCACATCCATGTGTTCAGCGACATCACCACCCGCAAGGCCGCCGAGCTTAAAATCCGCCAGCTGGCCGAACAGGACCCGCTCACCGGCCTGCTCAACCGCAACAGCATGCTGCAATGCATCCGCGATGCCATCGAACAGCAGCAACGTTTCTCCCTCCTGTTCATCGACCTGGACAAGTTCAAGCCGGTCAACGACACCCATGGCCACCAGGCCGGTGACCAGGTGCTAAGGCTGGTAGCCAAACGCCTACAGGGCGCAGCACGCAGCAGCGACATCATTGCCCGTATCGGTGGTGACGAGTTCCTGATTCTGCTGACAACACCCGACACCCGGGATTTTGTCCAGCGCATTGCTGCCGATATTGTGCAACGTCTCACGCAACCATTTGACATTGAAGGCGCGCTGATAGAAATTGGCGCCTCGCTGGGCATTGCCCACTTTCCCGAGCACGGCGCCAGCGCCGATGCCATCATCCACGCCGCCGACCTGGCCATGTACAGCGCCAAGCGCAATGGCGGCAACCAGTTTCATACCGCTGACGGACACCAAGATTCATGAGCAGCCATCAAGGCCACATCAAATACTGGAACAGTGACAAGGGCTACGGATTCATTGCCCGCGAAAACGACGAAGACGTGTTTGTACACATCAGCCAGCTGACGCCCGGCGTACAGCCACGGGTTGGCCTGTACATCACCTTCGGCCTCAAGCAGGACCACAAGGGCCGCTGGCAGGCGCAGCAGGTACGCAACCTCCACGACGATCCGGCTCCGGCCACAGCGCCCGCCACTGCTGTACCAGCGGCTGGCCCGCTGTCACCCCTGCAGCGCCTGTGGCGGATGTCCCTGCTGGTTGCCGCCCTGCTGCTGGCCAGCTTTATCCTGGTCAAGAGCATCACGCCGTTTTATTCGCTGAATACGCAACAGGCACCGGCCAGCAGCCAGCTAGAACCCGGCAGCCCGTATGCCGACAACGCCCAGTTACAGCACACGCTGCAACTGATCCTGCAGGGCGGTCCCTACCCCTACAACCAGGACAACAGCGTTTTTCATAACCGCGAAAAGCTACTACCAGCGGCTAGCACCGGTTATTACCGTGAATACACCGTACCCACACCCGGCGCGCGCGACCGCGCCGCCCGGCGTGTCGTCACCGGCGGCAACCCGCCCGAAGTCTGGTACTACACCGAAGACCACTACCGCTCGTTTGTGCGTCTGGATGTCAGATCATGAACCGCAGCGTGCTGATGCTGCCGGCGAGCGCCGACAAGCCCGGCCTGCTGGCCGCCTTTGCCGAACACTGCCACTTTGGCGAGCATTTTGGCGCCAACTGGGACGCCCTCTGGGATTCGCTCAACGACTGGCTGGCCCAACAGGCCATGCCGCTCTGTCTGGAGCTGGATGACAGCCGGCTGCAAAGCAGGGATGAAGCGGCCTGGCAACAATGCCTGGCCCTTCTGGAAGATGCCCGTATCGAGTGGCCGCAGTTCAGCTACCGGCTAGCCTCCGAACCAGCCTGCTAGGCAGGCAGCGGACGGCACTGCCGCCCGCACATGCCCCCGTTTCGCCGGTTAAAACACGCCGGCATCAACACCGGCCGCCATGGCCTGACCCAGCTCGCGGCACTGCCGCAAAAAGTCGTCCTGCCACACGCCCCGGCAAATCAGCCCCGGCTGCACCTGTTTCCAGCGCAGGCCGGTCAGAATGCTGTCGATGGCCTGTTGCGTGCCGGTACCGTCATGGCCGGCGCGGATCACCACCGCACAGGGCAGCCCCTGCTTCTGCTCAAACACCGGATAATAGACACGGTCAAAGAAATCCTTGAGCGCACCGCTCATATAGCCAAGGTTTTCCGGGGTAAACAGGATAATGCCGTCCGCACTGAGCACATCCTGCACCGTGGTATTGAAGGCCGACTGTTTGCGGGTAATCACCTGCTGCGCACCGGCCTCACGCGCACCCTGCAACAGGGCCTCCACCATCAGCTCGGTATTGCCGGAAGGCACATGGCCTACGATTAAAAGATTCTTGCTCATGCAGTCCCCCTGATAGCTGTTGTTGTCGGGCTGCAGGGGCGGACACGCCAGCGTGTCAGTCCGCCGTGCCCTGGCCTTCGTGTTGTTCCTTAATAGCCTGCCAGTTGGCGTCCGTCAATGAGCCTATTTCATGCTGCGTCTGTGCCACCCACAAAAACGCCCGCCGGTTCAGCTCGGCAATCGCCGCCGGGCCGGTGCCTTCGGCATGCATCACCGGGCCAATCACCACGTCCACCACGCCCGGCTGCTTGCGCCAGTCCAGCTTGGGCCAGAACTGGCCGGCATTGTGCGCCACCGGCAACACCGGCAAGCCGGCATTGACCGCCAGCGAGGCACCACCCCGGGAAAACTTGCCGATCTGCCCCGGCGGCACCCGCGTGCCCTCGGGAAAAATCAGCAACCAGTTGCCCCGCGCCAGCCGCGCCGCGCCCTGCTCGGCCACCTGCTTGAGGGCCTGCTTGGGCTGCTCGCGGTTGATGGCAATCGGCTTGATCATCGCCAGCGCCCAGCCAAACACCGGAATATGCAGCAGCTCGCGCTTGAGTACCTGGCTCAGCGGCTCGAAATGCGAAGACAGGAAAAAGGTTTCCCAGGCGCTCTGGTGCTTGGACAGGATCACGCAGGGCTGTTGCGGTACGTTTTCCAGCCCGCGCACCCGGTAGCGAATGCCCAGTACCCAGCGCGACAGGAACAGGACAACACGCCCCCAGGCCACAGCAATCAGGCGGTAACGCCAGCTGTACGGCAACGCCGGCCCGACCAGCAACGAAGGCGGCAGCCACAGCAGGGTCACCAGTGCCAGCAGCAGATAAAAAATAACGGTTCTGACCGAGCTGATAATGCCCATCCGGGTTTCCTTGCAAGCCATAAAAAAACAGGCCGGCATTATACGCCTTTTACATCAGCCGGCCTGTACCGCCTGTCAGCGGTTAATGCCCGTCCTGCAACAGCGCCTGCGCCACGGCAGCCAGGTCGGCAAACACCTGCGTGCCTTCCGGCAGCGCCTTGCCCGCAGTAGCAGCACCCTTGCCGGTTTTCACCAGTACCGGCTGCGCACCGGCAGCCACTGCCGCCTGCAGGTCGCGCAGGCTGTCGCCGACAAACCAGACGCCAGCAAGGGACGTAGCGTAATGGCGGGCAATTTGCAGCAACAGCCCGATATCCGGCTTGCGGCAGTCACAGCCATCCCCGGGCCCGTGCGGACAGCAGGCAATCAGGCCGATTTGCGCGCCCTGCTCCGCCAGCAGCCCGCGCAGCTTGTCATGCATGGCCTCCAGCGTGGCCTCGTCATAATAGCCGCGCGCCAGTCCCGACTGGTTGGTGGCCACCGCCACCGTCCAGCCGGCGTGATACAGGCGGGCGATGGCGTCAATGGAGCCATCAAGGGGCTGCCACTCGTCCACCGTTTTGATGTAGGCGTCGGAATCGTGGTTGATAACGCCGTCGCGGTCCAGAATGATCAGTTTCATGGTCGGGGCCTGCTGCCTGTTGATGTGCATAAGGCGCACATTGTACGCAGCTTTGCCGGCGGATCAAAAACGCCGGACCTAGCCTGCCCGCGCCGCGCCCTGCGGCTGCTCGTCACGTTTTGCATACTGCTGCGCCAGCACCGCACAGACCATCAGCTGAATCTGGTGAAAAATCATCAGCGGCAAAATCGCCGGCCCCACCGCGCCGCCGGCAAACAACACCTGCGCCATCGGTACACCGGTGGCCATGCTCTTTTTCGAGCCGCAAAAGACAATGGTGATCTCGTCTTCCTTGTTAAAGCCCATGGCCCGCGAACTCCAGGTGGTCACCGCCAGCACAATCGCCAGAATCACCGAACAGACCAGCGTCAAAATCAGCAGGGAAACCGGCGGCACGGTATTCCACAGGCCACCCACCACCGCCGAGCTGAACGCGGTATACACCACCAGCAAAATCGAGCTCTGGTCCACATACAGCAGCCATTTGCGGTTATTGTCGATGAAATTGCCAATCCAGCGGCGCATGTAATGCCCCAGCAAAAATGGCAACAGCAACTGCACACTGATCTTGATCACCGCATCCAGCATGCCGGTGGTGCCGGCATCGGCGTCCAGCATCAGCTTGACCAGCATGGGCGTCACCAGAATGCCCACCAGGCTGGACGCCGACGCAGCACAAACCGCCGCCGGAATGTTGCCACGCGCCATTGAGGTGAAGGCAATCGCCGACTGCACCGTACCCGGCAACGCCGCCAGATACAGCATGCCCACCCATAACTCGTTACCCAGCAGCGGCCTGAGCACCGGCGTCAGCGCCACCATCAGCAACGGAAAGAAAATAAAGGTAAAGGCAAAAATCAGCAGGTGCAGCCGCCAGTGCAGCGCACCGGCAATAATCGCCTGGCGCGACAGCTTGGCCCCGTGCAGAAAAAACAGCAGCGCAATGGCCCCGTTGGTCAGCCATTTAAAAAACACCTCGCCACTGCCCTGCGCCGGCATAAAGCTGGCCGCCAGAATCACGCCGATGATGATCAGCGTGTAGTTGTCGAACACCATGCGCAAACGAGCGTAAAAAACAGACATGCAAACATTCCCGATCAGAATTCTGTAGATAGACGCTACTGTAGCGGCCCGCTACACTTCCGGCTAACGCCAGTCAGCACATTACTATCGACAAACGGACACCGGTATGGACCTGAACAGCCTCAAGCAGCTGCCCCGCCCCGTGTATGGCCAGGCCGAGACCCTGCCCAACCTGGCGCTGGGCTACCGGCACAGCCATCCCTGGCTACAGTTTTCCTGGGCCAGCCAGGGCGTACTGGATGTACACACCGACACTGGCCGTTATCTGGCACCGCCACAGCGGGCGGTATGGATTCCCGCCGGAGTCGAGCATCAGGTACGCTGCACCCGGCAAACCGAAATTCGCAGTCTTTACATCGAACCAAACGCCCTGCAGCAACCACTGGACCAGACCTGCGTGGTACAGGTCAGCCCGTTGCTGCGCGAGCTGATCCGCGCCTTCAGCCTGCTACCCATCGAATACGACCCGCACGGCAGCGAAGGCCGGCTGACTGCAGCTCTACTCGACCAGCTGACCAGCGCGCCACAGGTTGCCTCCATGCTGCCCCTGCCCGCCGATAGCCGCCTGCAGGCCATCACCAGCCTCCTGCAACACCAACCCGACGACACCACCCCGCTGGCCGGCTGGGCCGTACAGCTCAATATCTCGGAAAAAACCCTCAGCCGCCTGTTTCGCCAGCAAACCGGCCTGACCTTCCGCCTCTGGCGGCAACGCCTGCGCCTGTTCCACGCCCTGCCCCTGCTGGAGCAGCAACAGCCCGTCACCGATGTGGCGCTGGACTGTGGCTACGAGTCAGTTTCTGCGTTTATCAGTGCCTTCAGCCAACAGTTTGGCTGCACGCCAGGGGAGTTTTTCAGGCCGTCCAATGCCCTCATTGACCATCGCCATCACAAATCGACCGCTCTCGCGGGACAAGCCCGCTCGTACACACATACGCCACCCCCTGTATGAGCAGGCTGGCCCTGCGACCGGCGCTTTGACCTTAGCCCACGCAAAATTGGCACTCTCGCGGGACAAGCCCGCTCGTACACACATACGCCACCCCCTGTATGAGCAGGCTGGCCCTGCGACCGGCGCTTTGACCTTAGCCCACGCAAAATTGGCACTCTCGCGGGACAAGCCCGCTCGTACACACATACGCCACCCCCTGTATGAGCAGGCTGGCCCTGCGACCGGCGCTATGCCTAGCTCCAGGGCTTGACTACAGTTACCGCAGAAAATCAAAGCACCGTATTTTCCTGCGCACCCTGCTGCCATTGCCGGATATTGTTAAACGTGATTTCAGCCCGGCGCTCCAGGGCCTCGTCGGTGGCATAACCAACATGCGGAATAATCAGGGTATTGGGCGCACCGAGTAGCGGATAGTCGGCGGGGATGGGCGGCTCCATATCGGTGCGATCCAGACCGGCACCGGCAATCACGCCCTCATGCAGTGCTTTGGCCAAAGCCTCGTTATCCACCACCGGGCCGACCGCGGTATTAATCAGGATTGAAGTCGGCTTCATCAGCCGCAGGCGCTCGGTGTTGATCAAGTGTTTGGTGTCGTCCGTAAGCGGGGTATGCAGGGTCACTATGTCGCTTTGTTGCAAAACGGATTCCAGCGGCAGGTACTGCACGCCTTTCTGTACCAGTTCCAGCTTTTCGCTGCGGTTATAAGCAATCACCTTGCAGCCAAACGCCAGACCCAGCTCAGCCACCGCCGCACCAATCGCGCCGGTGCCCAACACACCTAGCGTCTTGCCGGACAAATCGGACTGCCGGTAGCCCTGTTTGGTGCCACCTTGCCGGGCCATGCCATCCAGCGGCACCAGGCTGCGCAGCAAGCCAATCATCAGGCCAAACGCCAGCTCGGCCACCGAGCGGGTGCTGTATCCAGCGGCATTGGATACCTTGATGCCCTGCTTTTTGCATTGCTCAAGGTCGATATGGTCAAAACCGGTAAAAGCCACGGAAATAAACTTCAGGTTTTTGGCGGCGGCAATCACCCCGCCACGCAACGGCATATTGGCCACCACCAGCACATCGGCATCCCTGACCCGTGCTTGCAAGGTTGCATCGTCGGCAGCATCCTCATAGGCCACAAACTCGTGACCCAGATTTAGAAACGGCTGTTGCAAGCCAGCCAGCGTAGCAGCGGAAATACCCAGCGATTGCAGCATGATAATTTTCAATGAACAGTCCTACACGCATGATTCATGGACCGGATGGTAGCAAAAATTGGCATCAGGGGTTTTCAGCAGGCCGGCGGCTAACGCATCTCATGTTGTTGCCGTGCACAAACAGCCACATACTTAATATATATAGCGACAGGAGAACAGCCATGCACACAGGAACCGTTTTTGAAAACAACCGCACCCAGGCGGTACGCCTGCCGGTCGATGTCCGCTTTGACGATAGCGTGAAAAAGGTCGTGATTCGCAAGCTGGGCAAGGACCGCATCCTCACCCCCGTTGACCATGTCTGGGACAGCTTCTTCCATGCCCCCGACGGCGTGAGCGAAGACTTTTTGCCCGAACGCGCCAGCCAGCAACAAGCCGAACGGGAAGAGTTTGAGCGGGTGGCTGGGTTGCGGATGGAGAACTGGGTGGAGCAATAAGCTTGCCCCACCTGTTGCTTACTTTGATTGGAAAAGCTGTAAGTATTCTTCAAAAATAAACAACCGATTACGGCGCTGTTCGGTCATTTCTACCAACACACCATAGCTCTCCAGGTCGTTAATCAAGGCCGCCGCCGTATTGGTTGAAACATCCAGTGTCCGGGTTGCCCATTTAATGTCAATGACGGGTTGACCATACAATTGGCGTACCAGATTTTGTGCATTGTCTTGTCGGCGCTTACTAAAGCGGGGTAGTACCTCTCTTTCAATGCGTTGTTTCAGGTCGATAATGGCACGAAATACCGCAGCCGATGCCCGCGCAGTTTCCTCAACGCCAAACAGAAAAAACACGAGCCATTCACGCATGTGGTTACCATGGCGCACTGCCATCAAGTGATCCACATAGGCTGTTTTATGCCGCTCAAAATAATCCGACAGGTACAGCGCCGGTTTTGCCAGCAATCCCTCGGAAGCAAGGTACAGCGAAATCATCAAACGCCCCAGACGGCCATTGCCATCAAGAAAAGGGTGGA
>CAZVDA010000004.1:0-30050 GCA_964625365.1 uncultured Thiopseudomonas sp.
GCCTGCTACACCGAAGCCTAAAAACACCATTACCCTTCCAGTTTCTGACGCAATAGCTCATTCACTTGCTGGGGGTTAGCCTTGCCACGGGAAACCTTCATCGCCTGCCCCACAAAGAAGCCAAACATCTTCTTGCGGCGGTTGTCGTCGGCGTTGCGGTAGTCCTCGACTTCACCGGCGTTGGCAGCCAGCATCTCGTCGAGGATCGCCTCGATGGCGCCGCTGTCGGTAACCTGTTTCAGGCCACGCTGCTCAATCACTGCATCGGCGCTGCCTTCACCATTGGCGATGGCTTCAAACACCGTTTTGGCGATATTGCCGCTGATGGTGTTGTCCTTGATGCGTACCAGTAGCTCGCCCAGTTGCTGGGCGCTAACCGGTGACTGGGTGATATCCAGGTTATCCTTGTTGAGCAGGCTGGACAGCTCGCCCATCACCCAGTTGGCGGCCAGTTTGGCATCGCCGCAGATTTTTTCGGCCTGTTCAAAATAGTCAGCCATGGCGCGGCTGGCGGTCAGTACGCTGGCATCGTAGGCCGACAGGCCGAACTGGCTCTGGAAACGCTCGCGTTTTTGAGTCGGCAGTTCGGGCAGGGTCTGGCGCAGGGCATCCAGATAGCTGCGCTCGATGACTACCGGCAGCAGGTCGGGGCAGGGGAAGTAGCGGTAGTCGGTGGCTTCTTCCTTGCTGCGCATGGCGCGGGTTTCGTCCTTGGCCGGATCGTACAGACGGGTTTGCTGGATGACCTTGCCGCCGTCTTCGATCAGATCAATCTGGCGCTGGATTTCGCTGTTGATGGCGCGCTCGATAAAGCGGAACGAGTTGACGTTTTTGATTTCGGTGCGGGTGCCGAATTCTTTTTGCCCGACCGGGCGTACCGACACGTTGCAGTCGCAGCGGAACGAGCCTTCGGCCATGTTGCCGTCACACACGCCCAGATACTGCACCAAGCTGTGAATGGCGCGGGCGTAGGCTACGGCTTCCTTGGCGTTGCTGATTTCCGGCTCGGAAACGATTTCCAGCAGGGTGGTGCCGGCACGGTTGAGGTCGATGCCGCTCATGCCGCTGAAGTCTTCGTGCAGGCTTTTGCCGGCATCCTGCTCCAGGTGGGCGCGGGTGATGCCGATGCGTTTGCTGGTGCCGTCTTCCAGGGTGATGTCCATGTGGCCCATGCCGACAATCGGCAGGTCCATCTGGCTGGTCTGGTAGCCGCTGGGCAGGTCGGGGTAGAAGTAGTTTTTGCGGTCGAAACGGTTGATTTCACCGATTTCGGCATCCACCGCCAGACCAAACAGGCAGGCCATGCGTACCGCTTCTTCGTTCAAAACCGGCAGGGTGCCGGGCATGGCCAGATCACCGGCGCTGGCCTGGCTGTTGGGCGCGGCACCAAATTCGGTGCTGCTGCCGGTAAAAATCTTGGTCTTGGTGGCGAGCTGGGCGTGAATTTCCAGCCCGATTACGGTTTCCCATTGCATGTCGGGATCTCCTTAAAATCCGGCGGGACGACGGCTGTGCCAGTCGGTGGCTTGTTGGTACTGGTGGGCGGCATTGAGCAGGCGCGCTTCGGCAAACCAGGGCGCAATCAACTGCAGGCCAACCGGCAGGTTATCCACCAGACCGCAGGGCAGGCTCATGGCCGGTACACCGGCCAGGCTGGCCAGCAGGCAGTAGCGCTGGTTGTGCAGGTCTTGCGCGGTAGTGGTTGCGCCAATCAGCGGCGCAGCACCGGCCGCTACCGGAGCCAGCAGCAGGTCAACACCGGCAAAGGCCGCTTGCAGGCCGTTTTTAATCAGGCGGCGTACTTTTTGAGCGTGCACGTAGTAGTCGTTGTACTGGGCATTCGACAGGTAGTGGGCACCCAGCAGCAGGCGGCGTTTGACTTCATCGCCAAAGGCTTCGCTGCGGCTGCGCTGGTACAGGTCGGTCAGATCCCTGGGCTCGGCACAGCGGTGGCCGAAGCGCACGCCGTCGTAGCGGGACAGGTTGGTGGAGGCTTCGCCGCTGCTGATGATCAGCGCCGTGGCCAGCGTCTGGACCAGTTGTGGCAGCTCGACATCGATCAGGCTGGCACCCAGTGCCTGCAGCTGTTCAGCAGCCGCCAGAATGGCCGCACCATGCTGGCTGTCCAGTTGGGCATCAAACAGGGCGCGTACGATGCCGACTTTCAGGCCGGCCAGCGGCTGGCCCAGGCTGGCGCTGTAGTCGTCCAGCGGCTGGTCGGCGCTGGTGGAGTCACGCTCGTCCAGTCCGGCGCTGGCCTGTAACAGCAGGGCGGCGTCTTCGGCGCTGCGGCTGATAAAGCTGGCCTGGTCAAAGCTGGAGGCGTGGGCGGTGATGCCCAGCCGGGAAATGCGGCCATAGGTGGGGCGCAGGGCGGTCAGGCCCAGGTAAGCTGCAGGCAGGCGGGCATCGCCCAATGTGTCGCAGGCGGTGCTGGCAGCGGCCAGTCCGGCGGCTACGGCAACAGCGCTACCGCTGGCGGCACCACCGGCAACCCGCTGCTGGTCCCAGGGGTTGGCGACGGCACCGTAAAAACTGTTCTGGCCGTTGCTGCCCATGCCGAACTCGTCCATGTTCAGCTTGCCCAGCGACACACAGCCAGCCTGCTGCAGGCGGTCAAGCAGCTGGGCGTTGTAGGGGGCGACAAAGTTGTCGAGCATTTTCGAGGCGGCGCTGGTGCGCACGCCTGCGCTGCAGAAGCTGTCTTGATGAGCCAGCGGCAGGCCGGTCAGGGCGCTGCCGTTACCGCTGGCCAGCTGCTGGTCGGCGGCAGCCGCCTGCGCCAGTGCGCTGTCGGCCGTGGTCGTGATAAAGCTGTTGAGGGCGCTGTCATGTTGCTGGATGCGCGCCAGGTAGTGTTCGCTCAGCTCGCGGGCGGAGAAGGTTTTGTCCGCCAGGGCTTTGGCCTGCTGGGCCAGGGTCATCTGATACATGGTTGCAGATCCTTCAGTCAAGCACTTTGGGCACAAGGTAGAGGCCGTCCTGTACGGCGGGCGCCAGTTGCTGGTAACAGTCGCGCTGGTCGGTTTCGCTGACAATATCGGCGCGCAGGCGCTGGGTCAGGTCGAGCGGGCTGATCAGGGGCTCGGTGCCGCTGGTGTCGGCCTGGCGAATACCGGCAGCCAGTTCGATGGCCTGCTCCAGCGAAGCAGACAGGGCAGGCAGGGCAGCGGGTTCGAGCATGGTCAGGCGGGCGAGACTGTTCAGGTCGTCGGGCGTGAGGGCCATCGGTGTTCTCCCTTGACGGAATTTTTCTGGGCGGACGTGGTCTGTTGGCCGGTATAAAGCGAACAGCCAGCCCGTAAGGGCACACAATCTAGCACAGTGTGCCGCTTGCCCAAAAGGCTGATGATTGTTACAGTTTCCCACTGTTTTTTTTGCGGCGCGTTTTAAACGTGCCTTGCTCAGGTTTTTATTTCATGTTCAAGAAGATTCGCGGTATTTTTTCCAGTGACCTGTCCATTGACCTGGGCACGGCCAACACCCTGATTTGTGTACGTGATAAAGGTGTTGTGCTTGACGAGCCCTCGGTGGTCGCCATCCGCACCAAGGGTAACCAGAAAAGCGTTGTCGCCGTCGGCTCCGACGCCAAGCTGATGCTGGGGCGTACACCCGGCAACATCCAGGCCATTCGCCCGATGAAGGACGGTGTCATTGCCGACTTCAATGTGTGCGAAAAAATGCTGCAGTATTTCATCAACAAGGTGCACGAAAACAGCTTTATCCAGCCCAGCCCGCGTGTACTGATTTGTGTGCCCTGCAAGTCCACCCAGGTTGAGCGTCGCGCCATTCGCGAGTCGGCCCTGGGGGCCGGTGCCCGCGAGGTGTACCTGATTGAAGAGCCCATGGCGGCAGCCATCGGTGCCGGCCTGCCGGTCGAGGAAGCACGCGGTTCCATGGTGGTGGATATCGGTGGTGGTACCACCGAAATTGCCCTGATTTCTCTGAATGGCGTGGTGTATGCCGAATCGGTGCGGGTCGGTGGTGACCGTTTCGACGAGGCCATTATTACCTATGTGCGCCGCAACTACGGCAGCCTGATTGGCGAATCCACCGCCGAACAGATCAAACAGCATATCGGTACTGCTTTTCCGGGTGGTGAGATTCTGGAATTTGACGTGCGTGGCCGCAACCTGGCAGAGGGCGTGCCGCGCAGCTTTACCCTGAATTCCCAGGAAGTGCTGGAGGCGCTGCAGGAGTCCCTGAGCCAGATCGTACAGGCGGTAAAAAGTGCGCTTGAGCAGTCTCCGCCCGAGCTGGCATCCGATATTGCCGAGCGTGGCCTGGTGCTGACCGGTGGTGGTGCGCTGTTGCGTGACATGGACAAGCTGCTGTCGCAGGAAACCGGCCTGCCGGTGATTGTGGCCGAAGACCCGAAAACCTGTGTTGCCATTGGTGGCGGTCGTGCACTGGCCATGATGGAGCAGCACGCCATGGATCTGCTGTCGGTGGAATAATCCTGTGTCTGCCTCCGCCACGGTAGCTTGCTGCGGTGGCGGAACAGGCACCTGGCGTGGTGGGTGTAGCTGTGACGGCGTGACCGGCATGACAACAACCTCTCCAAGGTGTACATCATCAAACCCATATTTTCCAAGGGCACCCCGCTTACCGTCCGGCTGGTTTTCTTTGCCCTGTTGTCCACACTCTGCATGCTGGTGGATGCACACGGCCCCTGGCTGCAGCCGCTGCGCAGCAGTGCGGGCATCATTCTGACCCCTATTTACTGGGCAGGCGACCTGCCTGGTCGTAGCCTGGACACGTTTTCCCAGATGCTGACCAGCCGCACCGACATTCTGGCCGAAAATGAACGCCTGCGTGCCGACACCCTGCTGATGCAGCGGCGCATGCAGAAGCTGGCTGCCCTGACCGAGCAAAACGTACGCCTGCGTGAATTGCTCAATTCGTCGGCACTGCTGGAAGAGCGGGTGCTGGTTGCCGAGCTGCTGGGTGTCGATCCCAACGTGCAAACCCACAAGCTACTGATCAACAAAGGCAGTCGTGATGGCGTCTATCAGGGGCAGCCGGTACTGGATGCCCGCGGTGTTATGGGGCAGGTTGTGGAAGTCATGCCGTTTAGCGCCCGCGTGCTGTTGCTGACGGACAGCAGCCACAGCTTGCCGGTGCAGGTAACCCGCAACGGACTGCGGGCAATTGGCAGCGGCACCGGCCAGCCGGGCATGATTGAGTTGCGCTACGTCGCCGACAACGCCGACATCAAGGAGGGCGATCTGCTGGTGACTTCGGGTATGGCGCAGCGCTTTCCGGCAGGCTATCCGGTTGGCGTGGTGACCCGTGTCGAGCGGGCCACCGGTCAGCCCTTTGCCATGGTGCATGCGGCTCCTGCCGCAGCGCTGGATCGTAGCCGGCATTTTCTGCTGGTGTTTGCCGAAGGGCATTTGCCGCAGGCAGGCAGCCCGGATGACGGGGATGGCATGGTCACAGAAACAGGTATAGCGCCGCAGGCCGCTGAAGGCGGGGAGGACCAGCCATGAGTGCTGCGCCTGCTGCCCGTTTTTTACTGGCTGTACTCAGTGTACTGCTAGCCTGTGTGCTGGAAGTGGCCCCTCTGCCTGATTTTATGCGTGAATGGCGGCCTCTGTGGCTTGCCCTGGTGCTGTCGTACTGGGTGCTGGAGTCTCGGGGCAGCTTTCGTCTGTCGCTAGTGTGGCTGGCCGGGCTGTTGCAGGACATCCTGTATGGCAGCCTGCTGGGATTTCATGCGCTGTTTTTGACGCTGGTCGCCTTTGTCATCCTGCAGTTCCAGCAGCGGCTGAGGATATTCCCCTTCTGGCAGCAGGCATTCTATCTGGCGCTGCTGTATGTGCTGGGCCAGCTGGTGCTGATGTTGCTGGGGTATTTGACCGGCACTGTGCGTCCATTGGTACAGTATCTGGCTCCGGCACTGCTTAGCGGTTTGATCTGGCCATGGCTTTACATGATAATGCATGGCTTGCAGCGGTTGATGGCGCGGCGCTGACTGATCACTACACAGGGGTTGGGGCATAGACCGGCTTGCTATACACTTGTGCAATTGCTGGCCATCTGCAATACAAGACAACACAGGGACAGGCCGTATAAGGCGTGCCCGCCTGCAGCAGACAGGGTGCAGGCATTCATGAATTAAATACAATAAGCGGGTTTGGGTATGGGGAAACAAGCGCGTTGCCAGGATGTAGGTGACCACAACACATCTGGCAGGCTGCCCGGGGGCAGGCTGTCACGGTGGTTGATGGCCGTCTTGCTGTCCGTTGGCATGACCGGTGGCAGTGTGATTGCCATGACCGGGCAGGCTGCCGAACCGGCAGGCGGTGAAGCCTCCGGGCATATCAGCCCGCCGGCACGGACCATCAGTCAGCCGCTTGCCGCCGGAGAACTGATCAGCCAGGCCGATCTGGATACGCTGGCTGGCGAGGTGGAAGCTCTGGTGCAGGGCAAGCTGGACCTGGATAACCGGCTGAATGTCGAGTTTGGCCGTTATGAAGCGTCCAGGCTGCGCCTGGAAGACAGCAAAAAGTCCATTCGCAGTGAAACCGACGAAATCCTGCAAAACAATGGCTCGCGTACCCGCCTTGACAGCCTGTTCGAGCGTCACGAGCAGCTGCTCCAGGACGAGAAAAAGCTGTCTGAAGGTCTGGCTGCCACCCAGGAAGAGCTGGCTGCCAGCCAGCTGAAACTTGCCGGCAAGCAGCGTGATCTTGAGCGACTGCAGGCCAGCTACGCGGCCCAGCAGCGCGAACTGGCACTGCGCCGTGTGCAGGAAGTGGCACGCCACCTTGAGCGCGATATGAGCTTCCGTGAAACCATCAGCTTCAAGTGCGCTACCAGCAAGAGCCTGAGCACCTGTCTGAACGAGTATCCGCTGGAGTCGCGCATCCAGGGCTGGATCGAGGAACATTATCAGCATGCGCTGTCCCGCGAGCTGTCCGAGCTGGACGTTCAGGTACAGTTGAGCCCCGACTGGTATACCACCCGGTTTACCCGCGAATTTGCCGATGCCACCATGAGCCTGCAGGGCGCAGTCACCGCAGATGTCGAGGTGCGCGCGCAGGTTGCACCCCGCAAGATGATGGCCTGTTCGCTGATTGGTGCGTCGGCCGAGCTGTGTGAAACCCACTCGGTATCGCTGATTGTGCGCAGTAACAAATATGGCGATCAGGTGCTGGTCAACAAAAAGCCTTATGGCTCCACGCCACTGTCGCTGATGCTGGAGCCAGGGGTGTACAACGTAGAGGTGCGCTATCAGGGGCTTACGCAAAAACGCACCCTGACGCTGGATGAAAACCGCCACATCAATTTTGTGTTTTAATCACCGGCACACAGCCGGGCACGACACCTTGCAGGGAATGCCGGTCTTCTACAAAGAACCGGCATTTTTTATGCCTGCAGGTTTGTCCCTCGCACAGACTATACGAACCAACCGCTGCCTGCAGGCCGCATGACAACAAGGACCGGCAACGGATACCCCTATGAGTGAAGAGATTCTGATGAACATCACCCCCATGGAAACCCGGGTGGCGGTGGTGGAAAACGGTGTCCTGCAGGAAGTACACATCGAGCGTACCCACAGCCGCGGGCTGGTGGGCAATATCTACAAGGGACGGGTGGTGCGGGTGTTGCCCGGCATGCAGGCCGCCTTTGTCGATATTGGCCTGGAACGGGCCGCCTTCATCCACATGGGCGAGCTGCAACTGCCGGAAGGCCGCCAGATCGACAGTATCAGCGGCCTGCTGCATGACGGGCAGACACTGGTTGTGCAGGTCACCAAGGACCCGATCGGCAGCAAGGGTGCGCGCCTGACCACTTACTTCTCCATGCCGTCGCGCTATCTGGTACACATGCCGTCCAGCGACCATATTGGTGTATCGCTGAAAATCGAAGATGAAAGCGAGCGTGACCGCCTCAAGGAGCTGGTTGCCAGCTGTCTGGCTGAAGAAGGGTTGCAGCACTTTGGCGGCTTTATCATCCGTACCGCAGCCGAGGGGGTTACCGAGGCGGACATGCGGGCCGATATCCTGTACCTGTACCGCCTGTGGCAGCAGGTGCAGGAGCAGATCCGTGACTGCAGCGGCAATTGTCTGATCTACGAGGAATTGCCGCTGGCGCTGCGTACGCTGCGTGATCTGGTTGGCGAGCAGACCGAAAAAATCCGTATTGACTCGCGGGAAACCCTGGGCCGTGCGTTACAGTTTGTCAGCGAGCTGGTACCCGGGGTGGACGCGCTGATCGAACACTACCCAGGCGAGCGCCCGTTGTTTGACCTGCACGGCATCGAGGACGAAATTCAGCGTGCCCTGGAGCGCAAGGTGCCGCTCAAGTCGGGTGGCTACCTGATTATCGACCCTACCGAGGCGATGACCACCATCGACGTCAATACCGGCGCCTTTGTCGGCCACCGCAACCTGGAAGAAACCATCTTCAAGACCAACCTTGAAGCGGCCATGGCGATTGCCCGCCAGCTGCGGCTGCGCAACGTGGGCGGCATCATCATCATCGACTTTATCGACATGGAAGACGAGGAACACCGCCGCCAGGTGCTGCGCACGCTGGAGCGCCAGCTGGAACGTGACCATGCCAAGACCCACATCACCGGCCTGACCGAGCTGGGCCTGGTACAGATGACGCGCAAGCGTACCCGCGAAAGCCTCAGCCAGCTGCTGTGCGAGCCCTGCGCAACCTGTCAGGGCCGTGGCGAACTGCGTACCGCCGAAACGGTCTGTTATGAGGTGTTCCGCGAGATTTTGCGCGAAGCACGCGCCTATCAGGCCGAGGGCTATCTGGTGCTGGCCAGCCAGAGCGTGGTAGACCGGCTGCTGGATGAAGAGTCGGCCAATCTGGCGGATCTGGAAACCTTTATTGGCAGGCCGATCAAGCTGCAGGTCGAGAGCCTGTATTCGCAGGAACAATATGACATTGTATTGCTGTAACTGCACGGGACGCGGCATGGCATACACCGGGCCAGGCTGCACGGCATGCGTCTGTTAAACCGCTGGCTGTGGCGTCCCGTACTCTGGGCAGGACTGGTGCTGTTGCTGCTGGGTACGGTTTACCTGAGCGCCGGGCGGGTGCTGGTGCCCATGCTCAATGCCTACCGCATCGAAATTCAGGACTGGATGGGCGGCCAGCTTGGCCAGCCGGTGCATCTGGGCCGTCTGCATGCCGGCTGGCACGGCTTTTCGCCCTGGCTGTATGCCGAAGATGTACGCCTTGGCGATGACGGCCAGCCGCTGTCGATAGACCGTCTGCACTTTCGCCCCGATATGCTGGGCAGCCTGTTGCGAGGCAACTGGTCATTGTCGGCCATCAGCCTGCAGGGGATTGATCTGGAGTTGCAGCAACAGGACGGGCAATGGCTGTTGAACGGCATAGCGACCGCTGGCGAAAGCCCTGCGCAGGACCGCGACCTGCTGCAGCTTCTGGAGCCGCTGGAACGTATCGGCCACCTGGGGCTGGTGGATGCCCGTATCCGCATCCGGCCGCAGGAGGGTGTACCCCTGGAGCTTAATAAGGCCCGGCTGGTGCTGGAGCAGCGGGGTCGCGAGCATCACCTGCAGGCCAGTTTATTGTTGCCCGATGGCCAGCCGCTGGAGCTTTCGCTACGTACGCGGGGCCGGCTGGCCGACTGGCGGCAGGCCAGCGTACAGGCCTATGTCAGCCTGCCGGACAGCAACTGGCTGCAATGGCTGCCCGCGCGGTGGCTGCCGGCTTTGCCCGATACGCTGCAACTGGACAGTGTGCGGTTACCGCTACAGCTCTGGCTGGCTGCCGGTGACGGCAAGCTCGGCCGTCTACAACTGGAGTCACCGGGTGGCTTGCTGGCAGGCCGCTGGCAGCATCAGCCCCTGGCGCTGGAGTTTGGCCGCATCCAGGCGGATTACAGTGAAGACCAGCGGGAACGCCTGCTGTGGATGCCGCACTTCAACCTGCGCCTGCAGCCAGGGGACAGCATGCAGAACCTGGCCTTGCGTGTCCGTCAGACCGCCGGTACGCCAGCGGCTTCGACCGCGCTGGAGCTGGCCCTGCCCCGGCTGCAGCTGGAGCCGCTGATGGCCGCCGTATTGCAGCATGTGCCCATGCCGGAGCTGGCGCAGGATATCGTGCGTCAGCTCGACTTTCGCGGCCAGCTATACAACACCCGTCTGCGCTGGACGCCAGGCCTGCCCTGGCAGCAGCAACTGGAGTACGACACCAATATTCACGGGCTGGATTATAGCCCCTGGCAACATGTGCCGGGCGCTACCGGTATCCATGGCCGCCTGTTCGGCAGCCTTGCCGGTGGTGAGCTGCACCTGGACAGCCCGGGCTTCAGCCTCTATCTGCGCAAGCTGTTTGCCGAGCCCTGGCAGTATCACCAGGCCCGCGCCCGGCTGACCTGGTCGTTGAGCGAGAACCTGGACTTCGAACTGACCAGCCCCTACCTGCAGGTACGGGGCGACGAAGGCGATCTGGCCGGTGACTTCGTCATTGCCATTCCGCAAACGAAAAACGCCGAGAGCTATATGGACCTGCGGGTGGGCATGCGTAACGGTGATGCGGCCTACAAGGGCAAATACCTGCCGCTGGTGCTGCGTGACGGGCAAAAGGAACTCTGGGACTGGCTGCACGAAGCCATCCGTGGCGGCCAGGTGCACCAGGGCTATTTCCAGTATCAGGGTTCGCTGGCCAGTGGTGCGCCGCCGGGTGCCCGCTCGATCAGCCTGTTTTTTGATGCGGACCATGCAGAACTGGCTTGGCAGCCTGGCTGGCCACCCCTGCGCGAGGGGCGCACGCGGGTGTATGTGGATGATCGCGGCATTGAGGTTGAAATCGACAGTGCGCGCATTCTGGATACAGCGGTCGGCCATAGCCGTGCCCAGGTGTCCTATCCCGAATCGGGCCCGGCGCTACTGCAGATCGATACGCAGCTGGACAGCAATATGAAAGACGCCCTGTACATGGTTCAGCAAACGCCACTGGCGTCCAGCCTGCCCCAACTGGATGGCTGGCAGGGCCAGGGCCGGCTGCCTGGGCGTCTGCAACTGGACATTCCGCTGGAAGCCGGCCGGCCGGCCCATGTCCTGCTGGATCTGGAGCTGGATGACACCCGTCTGCAGATGCCGGGGTATGGGCTCAGTCTGGACAAGCTGCAGGGCAGCCTGAGTATCGACAGCCAGCGCGGGCTATTCAGCGATGCCCTGAGCGGGCGCTTTCTGGACCAGCCGTTTACCGCCAGCATTGCCCCGCAGGCGGGCGCGAAAGTGTGGTCGGCCAGGCTGCGCGGCAAGGGGCGCATGCCGGTAGCGCGCCTGCAGCAGTGGCTGGAACTGAAAGCGTCGCCCCTGAGTGGCAGTTTTGATTACCGCCTGGACCTGCAGGTGCAGGAACAGGGTGGCCAGTTGCTGGTGGACAGCGACTTGCAGGGTGTGCGTATTGACCTGCCCGCACCACTGGCCAAGACGGCCGACGAACGGGTGCCGACCAGCTGGCACATGACCCTGGACGGAGCCGAACAGCATTACCGGCTGCACCATGGCGAACGTCTCAATGCCCTGCTGGCGCTGGGACAGGGAGATAGTCATGCTGTGCGTGGCGAACTGGTGCTGGACGGCCGGCCTGCGCACTTGCCGGCCGCTCCCGGGCTGAGTATCAAGGGGCGTCTGGCCCGGCTGTCGGTGCCGGACTGGCTGGATGCGCTGGAGCGTTATCTGCCGGGCGGCCAGGGGCAGACGCAGGACGCTGCCCTGGTACAGAATGTTCTGCTGGAAACCGGTGATCTGCTGGGTTACGGCATTCCGCTTCAACAGGTGCGCCTTGACGTGCAGCCGGATACCGGTGGCTGGCGGGTACGGCTGGCCAGCCAGCAGGCGGAAGGGGTCATCAGGGTGCCGGCCAGTGGCCCGTTACAGATTGCCCTGGACCGCCTGCAGTTGCCTGCCGCTGCGGGCGGTGCCGGCTTGCCGGCGGCTGACGGACTACAGCCTGGCGATATTCCAGCCATGCAGGTCAGTATTGCCAGGTTGTTGATGGGCGACGAGCTGCTGGGTCCGCTGGCTTTTACCAGCCGGCCGGAAACCGGAGCCGTGCTGTTTGATGACATCAGCGGCGGACTCAAGGGGCTGCAGCTCCAGGGCAAGCTGCGCTGGGCAGGCGGCCGGACGCCGGCCAGCAGCTTTCTGGGCGAACTGGCCGGCGAGAACCTCGAACAGGTGCTGCAGACCTGGGGCCATGAACCGGCCCTGAGCGGAGAAAGATTCTATCTGGGACTGGATCTGGACTGGCCGGGCACGCCGCTGGATTTTGCTCTGGCCAGCCTGAGCGGCAAGGCAGGCGTCAAGTTTCGCAAGGGGCAGTTGCGGGCGCTGGACGGCAGTGCGCAGGCGTTGCGCGTGTTTGGCCTGCTCAATTTTGAATCCATTGGCCGCCGGCTGCGGCTGGACTTCTCAGATTTGTGGAGCAAGGGCCTGTCCTATGACCGCATTGACGGCCTGATCACCATTGAACGTGGCCGCTATCGCACGCTGAGCCCGCTGACGCTGGAAGGCGTATCCAGCAACCTGAGCCTGGACGGCAGCCTGGATGTGCCCGGCGGGACGATTGATGCACTGCTGCAGGTCGAGATGCCGATCAGCCGCAACCTGCCGCTGGCAGCCATTGCGGTGGGTGCGCCGGCGGTGGGCGGTGCGCTGTTCGTGATTGACCGGCTGGCCGGTGACCGCTTTGCGCGTATGGCGGCGGTGCGTTACCGGATTAGTGGTGACTGGAGCGATCCGGACATCACGCTTACCCGTGGAAACTAAAACATGAAGCCTGTTTACATGGCGGCCGGCAGGCCGGTTGTGATTGACCGCAGCCAGGACCTTGAGTTTATGCGCGAAGCACTGGAGCTGGCCGCTTGTGGGGCACGGCTGGGCGAGGTGCCGGTGGGTGCGGTGCTGGTGCGTGACGGGCAGGTAATCGGGCGTGGTTTCAACCAGCCCATCGGCCTGCACGACCCCAGTGCCCATGCGGAAATGCAGGCCATCCGCGAAGCGGCCCGGGCCTGTGCCAATTACCGGCTGCCGGATACTACCCTGTATGTCACGCTGGAGCCTTGCAGCATGTGTGCCGGCTTGCTGGTGCATGCCCGCATTGCGCGGGTGGTGTATGCCGCCACCGAGCCGAGGGCCGGCATGGCGGTCAGTCAGGGCCGTTTTTTTGAACAGCCTTTTTTGAATCACCGGGTGGTGGTGGAGGGCGGCGTGCTGGCGGATGAGTCAGCGGCGCTGCTCAGGGACTTTTTCCGCCAGCGGCGCACGCGGCCGGTGGAGTCCTGAACCGGCGCGCGCTCAGGGCGGGTACAACGGCGGCAGTTGCGGGTTGTCATCCTGCTGTTGTTGAAGCACTAGCGCATTGATCGCATCCCACAGCGGCTTGCCGTCCCAGGGCTGTTCGTCGGGTGTGTACAGCGCCTGATTGAGCGCACGCTGGGCGTCCTGCAGCCCGGGCGAGCTGCGCGCCAGGCTGGCCAGGTTGTACTGGTTGTGCCGCACCCACTGGTCCAGCGCGGTACGCGCCTGTTGTGGCTGGTTGCCCAGGCAGGCTTTTTTCAGGTTGTCCAGCAGGCGCGAACGGGTACGGGCCGGCGTTACCGGCACAATGGCCGGCAGCTTGCGTGCCCGCCGCCATAAAAATGCCAGCACCAGACTGAGCAACGCCAGCAGCAGGCAGGCCAGTTGCCAGGCGAGCAGACGTGTTGCCGGTAGCTGTTCCGTAGCGGTTGCTGCAGGCTGCTCACCCTCCAGTATCTGTAGGCTGCGGGCGTCCAGTCTGGCCCATTCCAGCCGGTCGGTGCGGGTGTTCCACCAGGGCAGCTCCAGCGCCGGCAACTCCAGCCTGCCGGCACGGACAGGCACCAGTAGGCGCTCTTCCTGTTGTTCGCTGTGCAGCCCCTGTGCATCAATACGTTCGTTATGGCTGACCGGATTGGCATACAGCCGTGCGCCGGCCAGCTGGTCGGGCAGCAGTTGTGGCAGCAGGGTAGCGGGTAGCCCTTCGGCCTGCAGGGTCAGGGTGTAGCGGATGGCCTGCTCCATGCCGGTCCCGGGCTGGTCGGGACTGATGCTCTGGCTGAGCTGCAGGTTTTGTGCAGGCAGCCATAGGGCGTCTGGCGGAAAGTCGTCCGGTGGCGGCAGCACTTTAAGTGGAATCTGCGCGCTTTTTACCTGTACCTTGCGCCCGGGCGTACCGGACTGAGCGTTGGATTCTTCGCTGGCGGCCAGGGTGGCGCTGAATGTCAGGGCAGGGATGGTCAGGGTGCCAGTGGCCTGCGGGAAAATAGCAAAGCGGGCTTCAATTACGCCGTGGCGCACGCCCTGGATATAGTGCTGATAGCTGGCCGGTTCGCCCAGACTCTGTACCCGGGCACCGGAGATGGTCAGCGGGCTGAACTGGCCGTCGCTGTACAGGGGTACGGAGTGGAAGACCCGCAACGTCAGCACGGCCTGGGACTGTACATAGAGCTGTTCGGTATCCAGGCTGGCGTCGATGTGCACAGGTTCCAGTTGCCCGGGCAGGCCGGGCGTGTGTGGCAGCACTTCGATGTCCAGTGGTGCGGTGCTGAGGTTGCCCAGTTGCAGGGCGGGCAGGGTAAGCCGGCCTTCGCGCCGTGGTTGCAGGCGCAGTTGCCAGCGGCTGACCGGCTGGCCGTCCTGTTCGACCAGCGGCTGGTGGCTGCTGGCCAGCAGTGTAAAGTCCTTGCGCAGGGGGGAGATGTCCGGATCGACAAAGTAGTCCGGCTGGTCCAGTTCCAGCGTTAGCAGCAGGCTGTCGCCGGCCTGCAGGCTGTGGCGGTCTACCCGTGCGGTAAAACTGGCAGCCTGCAGCGGGCCGGCAGTCAACAGGGCGGCCAGCAGGGCCAGGATCAGGGTGCGGATGATTGCAGTTCCTGGCGAAACCTGTGCTTGAGCAGGATGGCCGGGCTGTCGGGAATTTGCTGAAGCCATGTGTCGAGAGTGCCTTGCTGGAAGTCCGGTACGGGCGGGCTGAGTGTAGCAGTTTTTGTTTCTGTGGCCTGCTGTCCGTCGGGCGTATCGCCGGGGTGGCCGGGTATCTGGCCGTCAGTGGCATCCTGGCGGGCGCTGTCTGCCAGCCGGTATGCCAGGGCGAGATTGTCGATGGCCGGCTGCAGGCCGGGTTGCAGTTGCAGGGCCTGCTCATAGGCGTGTGCCGCTTTGCTATATAGCGCCATCTGCATCAGGCTGTTGCCCAGGTTATAACGGGCGATGGCGCTGTCCAGCCCGGAAAAATAGTCGGCAGCCAGCGCGTAATTGCCGGCATGGTAAGCGGCAATGCCCAGCCACACCGGGTCCTTAAGCTCCTGCAGGGCACGCGCCGGATCCTGCTCGGCCAGACGGCGCGACTGGCTGTCTGCACAGGCAGGCTCGGCGTATAGGGCAGGTAGCAGTGCCAGCAGCGGCATGAACAGCCAGCCGCGCCGGGCCAGTGGTGCCAGTACCAGCAGCAGGGGCAACAGCAACCAGTAGCCCCGGTCAAGCTGCTGGCTGGCCATGGGTGCCTGCAGGCGTCCGCTGTCGTCCCTGACCAGCAGGCCGGTCTGCAGCAGGTCACTGTTGTCGGTGTGCAGGCGGGCATAGTCAAAACCGTGGCGGCGGGCAAACTGTTGCAGTGACTGCTCCTGCAGGCGGCTCAGGCGTGGGTCGGGAGTGCCGTCCCGTGCCCGGGCCGCCGGTATGGGTGCGCCTTGCAGGCTGCCCACGCCAAGAATGCCAAACCGTACCTTGCGGCTATCCAGCAGCCGGATGATCTGCTGTTGTTCGTCGGGGGAAAGGGCATGGGTTAGCAGGATAATCTGCCCCTGTCCATTGGCTCCGTTGTCCAGCAGTTGCAGGGCGCGGGCCACGCCAGTGGCTGCATTACGCCCGGCGCGTGGCATCAGCGAGGGGTGTAGCGCCTGCAGCAGTCCGCCGGCAAGTTCTGGGTCACTGGCCAGCGGCATCAGGCTGTGTGCCGAACCGGCATACACCACCAGGGCGGCCAGGCCGCCATTGCGTGTGTGCAGGATGTCCAGTGCCTTGTCACGCATCTGGTGCAGGCGGTCGGGCAGCAGGTCGCGGGCCAGCATGTCGGGCGTCAGTTCCATGACCACTACCAGCGGCAACGGGCTTAGCGCCGCACGGGTGTCGGGCGGGCTGGCGGTTTGCGGGGCGGCCAGCGTGAGGCCGGCCAGCAGGGCAGCCAGTGCGGCCAGCAGCCAGGGTAGGCGTGCCCGCTGTGCATGGCCGTTTTGCAGCAGCCAGGGCTGAAAGGCGGCCGGCAGCACCTGTTGCCAGTAACTGCTGCGTGTGGCCGTTTTATACAGGAGCCACAGCAGCAGCCAGAGCAGGGGCGTAATCAGCAGCCACAACGGGCTGGCCAGGCTTGCGGGCCACAGGTTCATGGTTGCCTGCTCCCGGGTGCCAGACCCTGCAACAGGCGGATGGCCAGTGCCGCCAGAATCAGCACCAGTGCGGCACGCAGCGGCCAGTGGTATAGCTCTTGAAAGCTCCAGGACTGGCGCTCCTGCTGCTGGCCGGGCAGGCTGTCGAAGAAATCCAGTGCCCGTTGCAGTGACGCCTGCGAGTCTACGTGCAGGTAGCGTCCACCACTGAGCCAGGCCAGGTCCTGCAGCAGGATCTGGTCCGGTCCCTGCTGGCTGGCGCTGGCCGCCTGGCCAATGCCCAGGGTATGGATGCGGATGCCTTCGCGGGCGGCAAAGCGGGCGGCGGTCCGTGGCGGCATGACGCCGCTGTTGTTGGCGCCATCGGTTAGCAATATCAGATTTTTTTCGCGGGCGGGCAGGTCGCGCAGGCGCTTGATGGCCAGACCTATGGCATCGCCGATGGCGGTGTTGTCACCGGCCAGCCCGGGGGCAGCGCTGTCCAGCCAGTGTTGCAGGCTGGTATGGTCAAAGGTCAGCGGTGCCTGCAAAAATGCCTGGCTGCCAAAAAAAATCAGGCCGAAGCGGTCTTCGGGACGGTTGGCCAGCAGGCGCCGGGTCAATGTACGGGTGATCTCGAAACGGCTGTCGTCCAGATGTTGCAGGTCGCGGGCCTGCATGGATGCGGACAGATCCACGGCCAGCATGCTGTTGCGCCCGTCCGCTGCCAGTGCCCGCTGTGGTGCGTGCCACTGCGGTCTGGCTGCGGCCATGACCAGCAGCAGCCAGACCAGTACCGGCAGTACCAGGTTGCCGCCGGACGCAAGGCGGATGCGTCTTGGCTGGCGGGCACTGAGGCTGTGTAGTTGCCGGAAAAAAGGCACGCGCAGGGCGGGCCGGCTGGCGGTGCTGGCGGGCAGCAGCCCGCGTAGCAGTGCCGGTAGCGGCAGCAACAGCAGGGCCCAGGGCCAGGCCAGGCTAAACATGGGTGCTCATCCAGCGGGTGATGGCAGCATGCAGTCCTGCGATCTGCTCGTCGGTCAGGCGGCAGTCGGGCAGGTAGCTGCCCTGTACCAGAATCATCCAGCGGGTCAGGCCGGCGGCGGGACAGCGGCTGTCAAGAAAGGCGAGCCACTCACGGCCGCTGAGCTTGTGGCTGGCAATGTCCGGGTAGCGTACCGCGCAAAAGCGCTTGAGCAGCAGGTTGAGCTGTTGCAGCCAGGGGCCGGCCTGGTCACCGGCCTGTGGCCTGGGCAGCTGGCGTAGCTGTTCAAGGGCTTCGATGAGCGGGTTGGCCGGTTCGCTGGTTACGGGCGGGTTGCTACGGCGGCGGCGGTACAGCCACAGGGCGAGCAGCAGACCGCCGGCCAGTGCGCCAGCCGTGGCAGCCAGCCATGGCCAGACGCTGGTTGCTGGCGAGGCGGGCGGGTAGAGCAGGGGATGCATGGCTTCAAGCGACACCACCGGCCTCCTTGAACCCTGCCAGCCGCCAGGCCAGGTTGTCCGAGGTGCAGACCGGCAGCAGTTGCGCCTGTTGCTGGCTGGCCAGTTGTTGCCAGCGCCGTTCAAGCTGCATGGCCTGGTGCTGCCACTGGTGTTGCAGAACGTGCTGGCCGTGGCGCAGCCACAGTTGCCGGTTACCGGCTCCGGCAAAGCCGGCCGTCCGTGCGGGAAGGGCGTGCTCCAGCGGATCGGAAACCGGCAGCCAGATGCTTTCGTGGCGGGCAGACAGGGCACTGAGCAGGCGGCTGCATTCAGGGTCCAGATGGCTCTGGTTGCAGATGACAACCAGCAGGCTGCCGGGCAGCAGCTGTGTACGGCAGTCGTTGAGTGCCTTGAGCAAAGGGTTGCTGCAGGTATCGTCAAAGGGGCTGGCCAGGGCGTTGTTGGCACCGGCAATGGCCTGCAGCAGATGCAACAGAGCCTGGCGGTGGCGTCCGGCGGGTATGAAACGGTCGCTGGCGCTGCCGAAGACCAGACCGCCAATACGCCTGTGTTCGGCTTCGGCACTCCAGCCGAAGAGGCTGGCGGCAAGGGCTGCCTGTACGGACTTGAAGTTGCCGGTGCTGGCAAAGAACATGGCGGGGCTTTGTTCCACCAGGATAAACAGCGGACGGTCCAGTTCCTGACGGAACAGGCGTGACTGGATGCTGCCGGCGCGGGCGCTGGCCCGCCAGTCGATATGCCGGGCGTCGTCGCCCTGCTGGTAGTCGCGTACCTGGTCAAACTCGCTGCTCTGGCCGTGACGGCGGCTCAGTTGCCGTCCCGCCAGCAGGCCGCCGCTGCCATGGCGTCTGTGGGCGCCGCCGGCGTGTAGCCACAGGCGGGTTTGCAGCAGCTGCTCAAGCCCGATATGGGTGCGTCCGGTCACCTGCATGGTCAGGCTACCGGTACGCAGTCCAGAATGCGCTGCATCACCAGATCCTTGCTGATGCCGGCAGCCTGGGCCGTGAACGACAGGCCCAGCCGGTGCCTGAAGGTGTCGGCCAGCACTTCCTGGATGTCATCGGGGCTGACGAAATCATGGCCGGCCAGCCAGGCGTGGGCGCGGGCGCAGCGGTCCAGGGCGATGGAGGCACGCGGGCTGCAGCCGGTCTGCAGCCAGCCGGCCAGCTCGCTGTCGTACTTGGCGGGAAAACGGGTGGCCATGACCAGTTGCACCAGGTAAGCCTCGACGGTATCGGCCATGTACAGCGACAGAATTTCGGTACGCGCCTGAAACAGGTCGGCAATCGACAGTTTTGTCTGCGGCTCGGGCTGGCCGTGCAGGGCCTGCTCGCGGGCCTGCTGGATAATCTTGCGTTCGATGCCGGCATCGGGAAAACCGACATCCACCTGCATCAGGAAACGGTCCAGTTGTGCCTCGGGCAGCGGATAGGTGCCTTCCTGGTCAATGGGGTTCTGGGTGGCCATCACCAGGAAGAGTTCGGGCAGGGGGTAGGTGTGCTGGCCCACACTGACCTGGCGTTCGGCCATGGCTTCGAGCAGGGCCGACTGTACCTTGGCAGGCGCCCGGTTGATCTCGTCGGCCAGCAGCAGGTTGTGGAAGACAGGGCCGTGCAAAAACTCGAAGCGTGCCTGTTCGGGGCGGTAGATATCGGCGCCGGTGATGTCGGCGGGCATCAGGTCGGGCGTGAACTGGATGCGTTTGAAGCTGGCATCCACGCCCAGCGCAAGGTCCTTGATGGCCTTGGTCTTGGCCAGGCCGGGAGCGCCTTCGACCAGCAAGTGGCCGTCTGCCAGCAGGGCGATCAGCAGCCGGTCGAGCAGCTTTTCCTGGCCATGAATCTGGCTGGCCAGATAACTACGCAATTCAAGAATGGCTTCACGGTGTGTCATGTTGGCTGCCGGAGAAGAAACAGGCTGGCAGTGTACTTGGAAACCGGCCCTGCGGGAAAGCAGCCGGGTTTAGAAGGCGGGCGGGCAGTCGAAGTGCAGGGGCTGAAAGGTACAGGGGTGGACGAACGACAGCGTGGTGGCATGCAGGCACAGGCGTGGTGCGGCCTGCAGTGCCTGTGGGTGGGCATACAGCGGGTCGCCCAGGATGGGGTGGCCCAGGCTGTTCAGGTGCACGCGCAGCTGGTGTGAGCGGCCGGTGTGGGGCGTCAGTTCGACGCGGCTGAAGTCGCCTTCCTGCCGCAACAGGCGCCAGAAGGTCAGCGCCGACTTGCCCTGTTCCCAGTCAACGATCTGCCTGGGCTTGTTGGGCGGGTCATAGCGCATGGGCAGCTCGATCTGGCCGGCGTTGCCGGCAAAGTGGCCCCAGCACAGGGCGTGGTAGCTGCGCTGCACCTGGCGTTCGCGAAACAGCTTCGACAGGTCGGCATGCACCCGCGCCGAACGCGCCAGTACCATCAGGCCGGTGGTTTCCCAGTCCAGGCGGTGCACGATCAGCGCCTCGGGATAACCGTTCTGCTGCAGGCGCAGGACCAGACTGTCCTTGTTGTCCTCGGCACGGCCGGGTACCGACAGCAGCAGGGTGGGCTTGTTGACCACCAGCAGGTGCTTGTCGCGGTAGAGCACGGGAATGTCGGACAGGGGCATGCGGGGTTCCGGCAACAGGCGGCCCGCGAACGGGCCGCCTGCAGGTCAGCGGTCGGGCAGGGTGACGTTGAGTTCCAGAATCGAACAGTTGCCCTGGTTGTCCAGGGCGACCTGAACCTGGTCGCTGTCAATGTTGACGTATTTGCGGATGACCTCGACCAGCTCCTTTTGCAGCTCGGGCAGGTAGTCCGGTTCGTCGGTGCGGCCCCGTTCGTGGGCGACAATGATCTGCAGGCGCTCCTTGGCAATGGACGCGCTGCTGGGCTTGTTGCGGGAACGGAAGAAGTTGATGATGCTCATTGTGTTGTATCAGCCTCCGAACATGCGCTTGAGGAAGCCTTTTTTCTGGATGTCCAGAAAACGGTGCGGCACGTCCTTGCCCAGCAGGCGCTCGACGGCATCGCTGTAGGCCTGGCCGGCGTCGCTTTCTTCGTCGAGGATCACCGGAATGCCCTGGTTGGATGCCTTGAGCACCGCCTGGGATTCGGGGATCACGCCAATCATGCGGATGGAGAGGATTTCTTCGACATCCTGCACGCCAAGCATTTCGCCGGAGGCCACGCGCTCGGGGTTGTAACGGGTCAGCAGCAGGTGTTCGACAATCGGCTCGCGGCCTTCCTCGGCGCGTTTGGACTTGCTGGACAACAGGCCCAGCATGCGGTCGGAGTCGCGAACCGAGGACACTTCGGGGTTGGTGACGACAATGGCTTCGTCCGCCAGGTACATGGCCAGGTGGGCGCCCTTTTCAATACCGGCGGGCGAATCGCAGATAATGTAGTCGAAGTCGCCGGACAGTTCGTTGATGACCTTTTCAACGCCTTCCAGGGTCAGGGCGTCCTTGTCGCGGGTCTGGCTGGCGGCCAGGATGTAGAGGTTTTCCAGACGCTTGTCCTTGATCAGCGCCTGATTGAGGCTGGCATCGCCGTTGATCACGTTGACAAAGTCGTACACCACACGGCGTTCGCAGCCCATGATCAGGTCCAGGTTGCGCAGGCCCACGTCAAAGTCGATGATCACGGTCTTGTGGCCACGCAGTGCCAGGCCCGTACCCAGTGCCGCGCTGGTGGTGGTCTTGCCGACGCCGCCTTTGCCTGAAGTTACAACGAGAATCTTTGCCAAGGGAATCACCTTACAGTAAATGGAAAGAGGCCATAAAAATGGCGGCCATTATAACGGGTTGCCGGGTGCTGCGCACCCGTAAAAGGTCGCGAAATTAGAGTGCCTCAATGCGCATGTGTTCGTCTTCCAGATAGATCTGGACCGGGCCGTCCCAGGCCGGAATGCGGCGCAGGTCTTCGGCGATTTTGTACTGGCCGGCAATGGAGACCAGTTCGGCGCCCAGCTGGTGGCAAAAAATGCGCGCCTGGTTATTGCCGTTGATGCCGGCCAGTGCCCGTCCGCGCATGGCGCCGTAAACATGAATATGGCCGTCGGCCAGTAGCTCGGCTCCGGCGCTGACCGAGGCAGTGACGATCAGGTCGCAATGCTTGGCGTAAATCTGCTGGCCGCTGCGTACCGGCGTGGTGACGATACGCGGTGGCAGCCGTTCGGGTTTGGCTGGTTCCTGTGGCTGGGCGCGGCCGGGCAGGGCGCGGTCGCGGGCCAGTGACATGGGTAATACCGGTAGGTCGATGGCCTCGGCTGCGGCGAGTTCGTCTTCGTGCTCGGTGCGCAGGGCGAGGGTGCGCAGGCCGTGGCGACGGCAGATGGCTACCAGTTCGCTCAGGTCTGGCAGCTCGCCGGCAGGGCGCTTGTCCAGCGCCAGAATCAGCGGCGCATTCTGGAAAAACTCGGGCGCCTGGGCGGCTTTTTCGGCCAGCTGGCTATCCAGCGCTTCCAGGTCGTTGTCGAGTAGCTCCAGGGTGGTCAGGGTCAGCATGCTGCCCTTGAGCTGAAATGCCGTTGCAGGCTGGGCTTGCGGTTCAGGCTGCGCGGGTTCCTGTTCCGGCAAATCGGTTGGTTCCATGATGGCGTCCCGTGTTGAAAAAGGAGTCTTATAGCGGCAAGCGTGCGAGTCTGCAAATTTTTCCGTAAACTGGCCTGATTTTGCAGTGCAGAAGGCTGGAAATGAAGGAAAACCGTTTTCAACGATCATTTTTGCTGCCCAGGTACTGGCTGCTGTGGCTGGGGCTGGCCCTTTTGTGGCTGCTGGTGCAGTTGCCCTATCCGGTCCTTTTGTGGCTTGGGCGGTTGCTGGGTGCCTTGATGTACCGGTTTGCCGGTAGCCGTCGCCATATTGCCCGGCGCAATCTTGAGCTGTGTTTTCCGGAAAAAACCGCCACCGAACGCGAATACCTGTTGCGCGAGAATTTTGCCTCCACCGGCATCGCCTTTTTTGAGATGGCCATGAGCTGGTGGTGGCCGCACCAGCGCCTGCAGCGGCTGGTGCAGGTGCAGGGGCTGGAGCATTTGCAGCAGGCGCAGCAGGATGGCCAGGGCGTGATCCTGATGGCTATCCACTTTACCACCCTGGAAATTGGCGCGGCGCTGCTGGGCCAGATGCATACCATCGACGGCATGTACCGTGCCCATAAGAACCCGCTCTTCGACTATGTGCAGCGCAAGGGACGTGAGCGCCATAACGCCGATGCCATCGCCATCGAGCGTGAAGACGTGCGCACCATGCTGCGTCACCTGCGTCAGGGCCGCGCGATCTGGTACGCGCCGGACCAGGACTATGGCGCCAAACAAAGCCTGTTTGTGCCGTTGTTTGGTGTGCCGGCCGCCACGGTGACGGCCACCAGTACCTTTGCGCGGCTGGGCAAGGCCCGGGTGATTCCCATGCGCCAGAGCCGCCTGCCGGGCGGCAAGGGTTATATGTTGCAGGTCGAGGCACCCTGGCAGGCATTTCCCGGGGCAGGCGAGGAGGAAGACTGCCTGCGCATCAACCAGTGGGTCGAGCAGGCGATCCTGCAGCATCCGGAGCAATACCTGTGGAGCCACCGGCGATTCAAGACCCGCCCCGAAGGCGAGAGCAAAGTCTATTGAGCATAGCAGACCAGCTGTTTGGCAGAAAAAAGGCCCTGCCTGTACCCGTTCCCGCAGCGGTTACCGGCCTGATTTTGTCTGGCGGCGGGGCGCGTGCAGCCTATCAGGTGGGGGTGCTCAAGGCAGTGGCCGATTTGTTGCCCTGTCCGGACGAGAACCCGTTTCAGGTGGTGGTCGGCACCTCGGCAGGCGCGATCAATGCCGTCAGCCTGGCTTGCGGTGCCATACACTTTCAGGAGGCCACCCGGCAGCTTGAGCGTGTCTGGCAAAACTTTACCAGCAACAAGGTTTACCGTACCGACTGGCCGGGCGTGCTGCGCCAGGCGAGCCGTTTCAGCCGGGTGCATTTGCTTGGGCTGGGGCGCTCCGATGATCCACTGGCCCTGCTGGACAACGGCCCCCTGCATGAGCTGCTGGCCAGCGAGCTGGATTTTGCCGGCATCAGTCTGGCGCTGGCCCGGCGCAAGCTGAAGGCTGTGGGCATCACGGCCTTTGCCTATCAGGGTGCCAGTTCGGTGACCTTTTACCAGAGCAGGGGCACGGTGCTGCCCTGGGCCAGATATCGCCGGCAGGGCGTGCCGGTGCGTTTGAAGCTGGAACACCTGCTGGCCAGTGCCGCCATTCCGCTGCTGTTTCCGCCGGTGCGGCTGGATAACGGGTTTTATGGCGATGGTGCGGTGCGCCAGTCGTCACCGGTCAGTCCGGCGTTGCACCTGGGTGCCAACCGGATTCTGGTGGTCGGAGTCAACAGCCGCCTGGAAGAACAGCAGGACCTGCGCCTGCAGTTGCGTGCGCCCAGCCTGGCGCAGATCGGCGGGCACTTGTTGAACAGCACCTTTGCCGACAACCTGGATTCTGATCTTGAGCTGTTGCAGCGGCTGAACCAGCTGGGTGGCCTGATCAAGCCCGAGTTTCACCACTTGCAGGAAGGGCTGGCACCGGTCGAGATACTGGTGATCCAGCCCAGCCAGGTGATTGACGATATTGCGGTGCGCCACCGTCATCAGTTGCCGTCGTCGATCCGCACCTTTTTGCGGGGACCGGGCGCTACGCGCAGCAGTGGCGGCGGTGTGCTCAGTTATTTGTTGTTTGAAAAGGATTATTGCGCCGAGCTGATCGAGCTGGGCTATCAGGATGCCATTGCCCAGAAAGAGCGGCTGCAGGCGTTTTTGCGCCCGTGTCGCGGGCAGGGAACGGGGCAGGAACAAGAGCCTGCCTGAACGCACCGGCGTCAGGCCGGTGCGTGGACGGGAAGCACTTAGCGCTCGTTGCAGGCAAAGGCGGTCAGGCTGTAGCTGCGAATACCGGCGTCCTGCAGGCGCTGCGAACCTTCCAGTTCGGGCAGGTCGACAATGGCCGCGACCTCGTACACCTGGGCACCCATGCGGCGGATCAGGCTGGCGGCAGCAATAAAGGTACCGCCGCTGGCAATGATGTCGTCCAGAAGCAGCACCTTGTCGCCCTCGCACAGAACGTCCTTGTGAACTTCCAGTACCGATTGCTCGTAACCGGTGTCATAAGGCTCGCTCAGTACGTCGTCGGGCAGCTTGCCTTCCTTGCGGAACAGGATCAGAGGCTTGTTTAGCGCATAGGCAACCATGGAACCAAGCAGAAAGCCACGGGCCTCGATGGCACCAACGTGGGTAAAGTCGCTTTCCACATAGCGTTGTACCAGACCGTCAACCACCATGCGGGTTGCGCGGGGCGATTGGAATACCGGAGTGATGTCACGGAAAATATTGCCGGCACGGGGAAAATCAGGAATCGCCCTGATCAGGGACTTGATCGCAAAATCATCAAAAATCATGGTAGGTGTCTCCAAATACGGGGGCGGCACTTAGGGTCAGACGTCCTGGCTGCCACCGGCCAGTGCGCAGAGTTCGATCAGGTTGAGCAGATGGATTTCCTTGCCCTCGGCCTTGAGCAGGTTGTTTTGCTGGAAGCGGGTAAACACGCGGGATACGGTTTCTACCGCCAGGCCCAGATAGTTGCCGATCTCATTGCGCGACATGGCCAGACGGAACTGGTAGGGCGAGTAACCACGGGCGCGGAAACGGGCCGACAGGTTGATCAGGAAGGTGGCGATACGCTCGTCGGCGTTTTTCTTGGACAGCAACAGAAGCATTTGCTGCTCGTCGCGGATTTCGCGGCTCATGATGCGCATCAGCTGGCGACGCAGCTGGGGCAGGTTGACGCTGAGCTCGTCCAGGCGCTCAAAGGGGATTTCGCAGATGGACGTGGTTTCCAGGGCGATGGCCGACACCGGATACTGTTCGGTATCCATGGCGGACAGGCCTACAAACTCGCTGGGCAGGTGAAAACCGGTAATCTGCTCTTCGCCAGAGTCGGTGATATTGAAGGTTTTCAGGCTGCCGGAGCGTACGGCGTACACTGAATTAAAGGTATCGCTCTGGCGAAACAGGAACTCGCCTTTTTTGAGTGGCCGGCTGCGTTTGACGATGGCATCCAGGGCGTTGAGATCGCTCAGATCGAGCGAAAGGGGCAAGCACAAGGCTGCCAGGCTGCAATCTTTGCAATGGGCTTGGTGTGTACTGCGAACGCTGATGACTTCAGCCATACTTCATATCCCTTGGCCGGTGAAACAAAATCGAGTGGCCATAGAGTACCCCAGCCAATACAAAGCTGCTAGTGGCCTATTTGCCCAGTTTCCATGAGTTAATTGTGGCGCCCGAGGTTCTGATGCGGTGTTGTTGTTCTGTAACAGCGTACCGTTATGACGCTCAGCGCCCTGCTGTGGCCATCCGTTCAGGGTGCGTGCCATACGTGGTGTTTGGCAGGGAGGAGAGGCGGGCTGCCATGGCGGCAGCCACAGTGTTTATTTATTTTTTTCGCGGATGGCGCGCTGCATTTCACGGTTGGAGTCGCGCTCCTTGAGCACGTGGCGCTTGTCGAAGTCCTTTTTGCCCTTGGCCAGGGCGACTTCGCATTTGACCAGATGTTTTTTCCAGTACAGGGCCAGTGCCACGCAGGTATAGCCCTGGCGCTGCACACCGCCAAACAGTTTTTCCAGCTCGCGCTTGTGCAGCAGCAGTTTGCGGGTGCGGGTCGGATCGGCCACTACATGGGTGCTGGCGGTCTGCAGCGGGCTGATATGACAGCCCATCAGCCAGGCTTCGCCATCCTTGAGCAGTACATAGCTGTCAACCAGCTGCGCCTTGCCTTCGCGCAGGCTTTTTACTTCCCAGCCGGTAAGGGCAAGCCCCGCCTCAAAGCGGTGCTCGATAAAATAGTCGTGTTGCGCTTTTTTGTTGAGCGCAATGGTCCCCTTGGGGTGTTTTTTCTGCTTAGCCATAGGGCCGGCATTATAGAGGCAAGAAAGGCTTCTGGCGAGAGGCAGAGTTGCCGGCTGCGTCATGTTGCGGGGTGGTGGCAGCCTTCAACGTTCGGTAGACTGTCGCCTTCACCAAGATTCCGGAAATTGTGTTGTCTACATGAGTACCCTTATCAGCCGTTCTGCCCTGCTGCCGTATCCTGCGCGGGCCCTGTATGACATGGTCAATGACGTAGAATCCTACCCGCAGTTTTTGCCCTGGTGTTCGGCGACCCGGCTGATCGAAAGCAGCGAAACCGGGCTACGCGCCGAACTGACGGTGGCCAAGGCAGGGCTGACCCAGCGCTTCAGTACACGCAACCAGATGATTCCGGGCGAGCGTATCGAGCTGCAGCTGGAAGAAGGGCCGTTCAAAAAGCTGCACGGCGTCTGGACCTTCCAGGCGCTGACCGACGAGGCAACCAAGATCAGTCTGGAGATGGAGTTCGACTATTCGGGTGCCATTATCCGGGCAACACTCGGGCCGCTGTTTACCCATGCCGCCAACACCATGGTGGATGCCTTTTGCCAACGCGCCAGACAATTATACGGGTGAGTCAATGCTGGATGTGGAAGTGGCCTATGCGCTGGCCGACAAGCAAAAAATAGTGGCCCTGCAGGTGGCCGAGGGTACGACCGTGCGCCAGGCGGCGTTGCAGTCGGGGCTGGACCGGGATTTTCCCGGGCTGGATCTGGCAGGCAGTCCGCTGGGAATTTTTGGCAAGGCGGTCAGCAAGCCGGATGAACAGCTGCTGGAAGCGGGCGAGCGGGTAGAGATTTACCGGCCACTGCTGGCTGACCCGAAAGAAGTGCGCAAACAGCGCGCAGAACGGGCCGCCAGGGCCAAAAGCGGTGAAGACGATCAGGAATAGGCAGGACTTCCTTCTACCGCATGACGCGGCAGAAGGAAAAGTTCGTCAAGGCAGGTCGTAGGATGCTTCGTTGTCTTGGCCGAGGATGGCCTCGTCACGGCTGACACCGGGCATGAAATCACCCTGCAGTCCGCTGAGCAGGCCCTGCTCGTCAAAGTACAGGGTGATGCGTTCCTGGCGGCGCTGCTGGCGGCCGGGTTCCATGCTGTACAGGTAGTCCCAGCGCCTCGTATTGAAGGTATCGCTGATCAGTGGGGTGCCCATGATGAAACGAACCTGTTGGGCTGTCATGCCGGGACGCAGCTGGTCGATCATGTCCTGGGTGATGATATTGCCCTGCTGTACATCCACCTTGTATACGCCGGGTACGGAACAGCCGGCAAGGGCGATACAGGCCGCCAGACCCAGGCTGTGCAGAAAACGTTTCTTTTGCATTGGTGACGAACTTCCACTATCGTTTGTTGGGCTATCAGATTGGTCACAATGGCAAGCCCGGTTCAGGGTTTTGCAAGACCACATGAAATGAGAAGTAGATTATGTCTGAAAATGTTGAGTTGCGTAAGGCTGGTTTGAAGGTAACCCTGCCACGGGTAAAAATCATGCAGATCCTGGATGCGTCCGAACAGCGCCATATGAGCGCCGAGGATGTATACAAGGCATTGATGGAGGCGGGAGACGATGTTGGCCTGGCGACGGTGTATCGCGTATTGACCCAGTTTGAAGCGGCAGGCCTGGTAATCCGCCACAACTTTGATGGTGGCCATGCCGTGTTTGAGCTGGATGATGGCGAGCACCATGATCATATCGTTTGTGTGGATTCGGGTGAGGTGTTCGAGTTTTTTGACGAAAAAATCGAGCAGCGGCAAAAGCAAATTGTTGATGAAATGGGCTACGAGCTGGTAGACCACAACCTGGTGCTGTACGTTAAGAAAAAATAGTACCGGTGCCGGACAGCAAAACGCCCCGCAAATGCGGGGCGTTTTTTGTTGGGGTTAGCGATCGGTATAGATCTGGTCGAATACGCCGCCGTCATTGAAATGGGTTTGCTGGATTTCGGTCCAGCTGCCAAAGGTCGCTTCGACCGGTATGAATTGTACGGCAGGGAAGCGGTCGGCGAATTCGGCCAAAATGGCCTGATTACGTGGGCGCAGATAGTTTTTGGCGGCAATACGCTGGGCTTCGTCGGACCACAGATACTCCAGATAGGCCTGTGCCAGCTCGCGGTTGCCCTTGCGGTCTACCACCTTGTCGACCAGGGCCACGGGCGGTTCGGCGGCAGCGCTGACGCTGGGGTAAATCACCTCGAAGGCGCCTTCGCCAAACTCGCGGGCAATCATCACCGCCTCGTTTTCAAAGGTCAGCAGCACATCGCCAATGCTGTTTTGCATAAAGGTGCTGGTCGCGCCGCGCCCGCCGGTATCCATCACCGGCACATGGGCAAACAGCTGGCCGACAAACTCGCGGGCGTCCTGCTCGTTGCCGCCGTTCTGCAGAACATAGGCCCAGGCCGACAGGTAGCTGTAGCGTCCGTTGCCCGAAGTTTTGGGGTTGGGAACAATCACTTCAACGCCTTCCTTGACCAGGTCAGACCAGTCCTGGATGTTTTTCGGGTTGCCTTTACGCACGATCAACACGGTGGCCGAGGTGAAAGGGGCGCTGTTGTCGGGAAGGCGGCTGGCCCAGTCCTGTGGAATCAGCTGGCCGTGTTCATGCAGGGCGTTGATGTCGGTGGCCATGTTCATGGTGGTGACGTCGGCGGGCAGGCCGTCGATTACCGAGCGCGCCTGCTTGCTGGATGCGCCGTGCGACATCTGGATTTGCGCGGGCTTGTTGCCCAGCTCTTGCCAGTGTTTCTGGAAGGCGGGGTTGTAGTCCTTGTAGAAATCGCGCATCACATCGTAGGACACGTTCAGCAATGGGGCAGCACTGAGCGACTGGCTCAGGGTCAGCAGGGCGGTCAACGAGGCGGCCAGCAAGGGTTTCATGGGATACAACTCCGGTAGTGACTGGGAATGGCCGGAGTTTAGGCAGAATGGCTTAGACTGTAAAAGAATTAAATTGAATGCCGTTATGCTTTTGTGGGTTTTTGGCTGCGGTTTCACCAGCCTGCTTGAAATGGGCTATTTGCCTTGTGCCAGGTACTTGTTCCTGAAAGAAAAAGCCCTCTTGCGAGGGCTTTTGGGGTGTTACATGTTGGGGTAGTTGGGGCCGCCGCCGCCTTCGGGGGCGATCCAGGTGATGTTTTGTGACGGGTCCTTGATATCGCAGGTTTTGCAGTGCAGGCAGTTTTCTGCGTTGATCTGCACGCGCTTGCCACCTTCGTCCTTGTCGACGATTTCGTATACGCCGGCAGGGCAGTAGCGCTGGGCTGGCTCGTCATACAGGGGCAGGTGCTTGTCGATGGAGATGCTCTCGTCCTTCATCA